>NZ_JAEEVD010000052.1:0-19504 GCF_016290755.1 Lachnospira sp. | reverse complement strand
TGAACGCAGTGGCACTTTGTGCCACCTGTCAGAAGGGGCTTTAACCCCTTCTGACACTAGTAAGCTTTATACCCCCGCTTAAAGCTTACGCTTTTGAAGCGGGGGATTGCTTACACTGCGTTCAAAAAAATTTTCAAAAATAAAAAAGGAAATAAATAAATTGCGTTGAATAATATAATTGTAAGGTTTTTTTGCAATATTAATTTAAGATGTTATCTAATCTTTTTTAGAAGGTGAAGGTGCTAACTATGAATATTCGTGAAAGACAAGAATTAACTGAACATGAAATTTTAAGTCCTTATGCTTCCTTTTCAGATGAATCAAGAGGCAGAGACAAGGCTGAAGAGCCTTGCGATATAAGGACTATCTACCAAAGGGACAGAGACAGGATTATCCATTGTAAGGCTTTTAGGCGACTTAAGCACAAGACACAGGTCTTTTTAGCCCCGGAGGGAGATCACTACAGAACTAGACTTACCCATACCCTTGAGGTGGCACAGATCGCTAGAACCATTGCACGCGCCCTTAGGCTTAATGAAGATTTAACAGAGGCAATCGCTCTAGGACATGATCTTGGTCATACTCCTTTTGGACATGCCGGCGAAAGAGTACTAAATTCTATTTGTCCATTAGGTTTTGCTCATTACAGACAAAGCGTAAGAGTGGTGGAATTTCTTGAAAAGGACGGAAAGGGCCTTAATCTTACCTGGGAGGTAAGAGATGGAATACTTAATCACAGAACAGCAGGCAATCCCTCCACCCTTGAAGGTAAAGTAGTTCGTCTTTCAGATAAGATTGCCTATATCAATCACGATATAGACGATGGTATAAGAGCTGGAATTATTACTGAAGATGATATACCTAAGGAATATACAGATTTACTTGGAACTTCAACTAAGGAACGTCTTAATACCTTAATTAATGACATCGTTATTAACAGTAACAATAAGGATGATATATATATGTCTGACAGAATAGGTGGGGCTATGAAGGAGTTAAGAGAGCATATGTTTACTCATTTGTATCTTAATCCTGCGGCTAAATCAGAGGAAGAGAAGGCAGACAAGTTAATCACCGAATTATATCGATATTACATTGCGAATATAGATAAGTTACCAGATAACTATAAGATGTTTATAACAGAATATAATCAAGCTAAAGAACAGGTGGTTTGCGACTATATCGCAGGAATGTCAGATCAATATTCCATTATGAAATTCCAAGAGATATTTGTTCCAAAGGCTTGGAAGAAGTAACCTTATAATTAGTATAATGAAAGGTCGACTAGATAAATGTACTCACGTGAAGTTATAGAGGAAGTGCTTAGTAAGACCGATATCGTTGATCTAGTCTCTAATTATGTTAAGTTAAAAAGAAGTGGTAGCTCATATATGGGGCTTTGTCCTTTCCATAATGAAAAATCCCCTTCTTTTAGCGTGTCAGGTCCAAAGCAGCTATTTCACTGTTTTGGCTGTGGCAAAGGTGGAAATGCCATAACTTTTGTTATGGAATATGAGAATTATACCTTTATTGAGGCCCTTGAGATGTTAGCTCAAAGAGCAGGCGTTGCCTTGCCTGAGCAGAAATTTTCAAGAGAAGATCAAATGGATAAGGATATAAAAACTAAGTTATTAGAAATAAATAAATTTGCAGCAACATATTATTATCATTGCTTGAAATCAGAGAAGGGCACTACAGGCATGGATTACCTTGCCAATAAGCGTCAATTATCTGATAAGACTATTACAAGTTACGGATTAGGCTTTGCTCCTATATCTTCTGGTGGTCTTTATAAGGAATTAAAAGCTAAAGGCTACACAGACGATATTTTAAAGGAATCTGGTTTATTTACTTACGATAGTAAAGTTCACGAAAAGTTTTGGAATCGAGTTATTTTCCCAATCATGGATGTGAATAATAAAGTAATTGGCTTTGGTGGCAGAGTTATGGGTGATGCTAAACCTAAATACCTAAATTCCCCAGAAACTAAGCTATTTGATAAAAGCCGTAATTTGTATGGCCTTAATGTGGCTAGAAGTGCTAGAAAAGGTAATATGATTATCTGTGAGGGTTATATGGATGTTATTTCACTACATCAGGCAGGCTTTAATCAGGCAGTAGCATCCCTAGGAACTGCCCTTACACCAGGACATGCAAGACTACTTAAAAGATATACAGACACAGTGCTAATTACCTACGATTCTGACGAGGCAGGTACTAAGGCGGCTCTAAGAGCTATTCCGCTTTTAACGGAAGTGGGCCTTAATACTAAGGTTATTAACATGAAGCCTTATAAGGATCCAGATGAATTTATAAAGGCATTAGGTGCCGAAGCCTTTCAGGAGCGAATCGACAAGGCCATCAACAGCTTCATCTTTGAGGTTGGAGTTGTAGAAAAGAGACATAACAGGTCAGACCCAGCAGATGAAACTGCTTTTGAGAAAGAACTTGCGGAAATGTTTCTACGCTTTGGAGAGAAGCTTGAAAGGGACAATTACATAAAAGCGGTTTGCAATACATTTGTAATACCACTAGATGGAATGATGCAGATGGTAGCAAATCTTGGCAACAAAAAGGGCCTAGTTAATGGACAGGCTATAAAGAATGACTACGAAAGCCCTAAGCCAAAAAAGAAGAAGCAGGAGTCAGGAATTAGACAGGCAGAGAAATTACTTCTTACATGGCTTATTAATGATGTGAATATTATTAATAAGATTTCAGATGTAATTAAGCCAAACGATTTCATTGACCCATTACTTAACTCAGTGGCTAGTAAACTTTATGTTCAAATAGAAAATGGTAATCCAAATCCAGCACTAATTGTTGGGGATTACACAGATGAAACTGAGGCAGCAGATGTGGCTTCCCTATTCTCTTCTGACTTAGATGAAAATTTAAGTAAGCAGGAAAGGGAAAGAGCTATTAATGACATTGTCAAAAAGGTTAAGAAAAACAGCCTAGATAATGAATTTAATACAACAACTGATGCTAAGCGAATGCAGGAAATTATGCAGGAGCAGATGAATTTAAATAAGATTAATATTAAATTATAATAAGCGAAAGGGGTATTTAATACCATGGCAACTAAGAAAAAGGAAGAAATTTTAGAAGAAGAAGTAAAGACAACAAAGAAGAAGGCTAAGGCAGAAGAAGGCGAAAAGTCAGCAAAGAAGACAACTACAAAGAAGACTACAGCTAAGACAACAACTAAGAAGGCTGCAAAGGAAGAGGACACTACAGCTAAGAAGACAACAAAGAAGTCTAAGAAGGCTGAAGAGACTAAGGAAGAGCCAGCTAAGAAGCTTTCAGCTGAAGAGCAGCAGGCTAAGTTTATTGAAAAGCTTGATGAGATCGTTGCACTTGCAAAGAAGAGAAAGAATGTCTTAGACTATCAGGATATTATCGCTCATTTCCAGGATATCGAGCTTGAAGCTGAAGGAATGGAAAAGGTATTTGAATACCTTGAAAAGAAGAACATCGACGTTAAGATGAACGAAGATGAAGATGATGATGACGATATCATGCTTGAAGATGAAGATGATATTGATATCGAGAAGATCGACCTTTCTGTACCAGATGGTATTGGACTTGATGATCCTGTAAGAATGTATCTTAAGGAAATCGGTAAGGTTTCACTTCTTTCAGCTGACGAAGAAATTGAATATGCTAAGAGAATGGAAGAAGGAGATGAGGAAGCTAAGAAAAGACTTGCAGAAGCTAACCTTCGTCTTGTAGTTTCCATTGCTAAGAGATATGTTGGACGTGGAATGCAGTTCCTTGATTTAATTCAGGAAGGTAACTTAGGTCTTATTAAGGCGGTTGAAAAATTTGATTATACTAAGGGTTATAAGTTCTCAACTTATGCTACATGGTGGATTAGACAGGCTATTACAAGAGCTATTGCTGATCAGGCTAGAACAATCAGAATTCCTGTTCATATGGTTGAAACAATCAACAAGCTTGTAAGAGTTCAAAGACAGTTACTTCAGGAACTTGGTAGAGAACCAAGCCCAGAAGAAATCGCTGAGGTTATGGACTTACCAGTTGAGAGAGTTCGTGAAATCCAGAAGATTAGTCAGGAGCCAGTTTCTCTTGAAACACCTATCGGTGAAGAGGAAGATAGCCACTTAGGTGACTTCATTCAGGATGATAATGTTCCAGTTCCATCTGAGGCAGCAGCTTCAACACTTCTTAAGGAACAGCTTGTAGAAGTACTTGGAACATTAACAGAAAGAGAGCAGAAGGTATTAAGACTTCGTTTCGGTATGGATGATGGTAGAGCTAGAACTCTTGAAGAAGTTGGTAAGGAATTCAACGTAACAAGAGAGCGTATTAGACAGATTGAAGCTAAGGCTTTAAGAAAGCTTAGACATCCAAGTAGAAGTAGAAAGTTAAAGGATTACCTTGACTAATTTTAAGTTATAAATTTTTATTGGAGTTTTATGAAGGTTAATATTTCTGAAAGATTAAGAAATGTAGCAGAAGCAGTGGAAAAATGTAATACAGTAGCAGACATTGGTTGCGACCACGGATTTTTACCAATTTATCTAGTTTTAACTAATAGAGCTAGTAGAGCTATTGCTATGGATCTTAGAAAAGAACCTGTTAGAAGAGCTGGCGAGCACATCGCCAGCTTTAATTTATCTGATAAGATCACTACAAGAATTTCTAATGGCCTAGAGGCCTTATCTAGAGGTGAAGCAGATACTATAACCATAACAGGTATGGGCGGAATGCTAATGAGAGATATTCTTATAGCAGGTAATGATAAATTAATGGACGGCAATAAATTTGTATTTAGTCCACAATCAGATATAGATACATTTAGAAAATATCTAGATGACAACGGATTTGTAATCACAAAGGAAAAGGTTATTTTTGAGGCCCCAAGATTTTACTTTATTATTAATGCAACTCTTAAAAGAGGAGAGAAAATGAATCTAAGCGATTTAGAACTTCGCTTTGGTAAGGACTTTCATCTTGGAGATACTAAAGTTTTACAAGACTTTTTAACTAAGGAGTTGTATAATAATGGTATATTGTGCGGACAACTTGAAGATGAAGAAAGAAAGGGTAATTTAAGTGTTAAGCCAAAACTTGATTACTTAAAGAAAGAGCAAGAGTATAGGGAGAGTGCCCTTAAAATGATTAGTAAATAAGGACTTCAGCTTCAAAATACGACTAACGTGGAGGTGTTTTATTTATGAGTACATTGGTAGAACTTGTAAACGAGAAACAAAAGGAATTAAAAGACACTATTATCCTAGTGAAGGTTAATGGTAAGTTAAAGGAAATTTACGATAAAGAAATAACTGACGAGAAAATTGAATATATAACAACTAATTCATCCATCGGAATTGATACCTACAAAAGAAGTGTTTTAATGCTTATGCTTGCTGCATTTCACAATATCGATAAGGACAATAAGTTTGGTGGCGTAAAGGTTGAATATTCAGTATCTAAGGGATTTTTCTGCGATACTAATAAGAATTTAGAAATCACAGAGAAGTTTATTAACGACTTAAAAAAGGAGATGAATAGGCTAGTAGAAGCTGATCTTGTAATTAATAAGGACACACTAAGCACTACTAATGCTATTAAACTCTTTAAGGAACGTGGCATGCTTGATAAGGTTCGTCTATTTAACTATCGTAGAAGTTCTGTAATTAATACATATGAACTTGATGGCTATATTGATTATTTTTATGGCTATATGGCTCATTCTACAGGTATCCTAAAGTATTTTGATATCTATAGATTTGCCCATGGCTTTGTTTTACAGCTTCCAACTAAGGAAGAGCCAACTAAGGTGCCTGAATTCCTACCTCAGATTAAGCTTGCCAATGTATTAGATGAATCTACAAAGTGGGCTCATATGCTAGATCTTGATACAGTAGGTGCCCTTAATGATCATATAAGAGATGGTGATATTTCTTCCCTTATGTTAGTGCAGGAAGCACTTCAGGAGCAAAAGATTGTAGAAATTGTCAATATGATTAAGAAAAGACCTGATGTTAAGTTTGTTATGATCGCTGGTCCAAGTTCTTCCGGTAAGACTACATTTTCACACAGATTATCCATCCAGTTAATGGCAAATGGCTATAAGCCGCATGCTATTAGCGTGGACGATTACTTTGTTGAAAGAGAAGAGACACCTGTGGATGAAAATGGCGAATATGACTTTGAATGTCTTGAATCCATTGACATTAAGCTCTTTAATGACCACATGACTAAGCTTCTTAATGGCGAGGAAATTGAAAGACCAAGATTTAACTTTAAGACTGGTAAAAAGGAATACAATGGAGAAATGTTAAAGCTTGGAAAGGATGATATCCTTGTAATTGAGGGTATTCATTGCCTTAATGATAAGTTATCTTACACACTTCCTGTGGAAAGTAAGTTTAAGATTTACATAAGCGCTCTTACTCAGCTAAATGTTGATGAACACAACAGAGTTTCCACAACAGATGGACGTTTAGTTAGACGTATGGTTAGAGATTATAGAACTAGAGGAGCTAATGCCAAGAGAACTCTATCTATGTGGGAGTCTGTTAGACGTGGTGAGGAGAAGAATATTTTCCCATTCCAGGAGGAAGCCGATGTAATGTTTAATTCAGCAATGCCTTATGAGCTTTGTGTATTAAAATCTATTGCAGAGCCACTACTTTTCTCTATTACAGAAGATGACCCAGAATACCAGGAAGCAAAGAGAATGCTTAAGTTCTTAGAATACTTCCTTCCATGTAACGCTGACATGGTGCCAATTAATTCCATCTTAAGAGAATTCGTTGGTGGCGGTTGTTTTAGAGTTTAGTTTTTGTATAAGCCTTAAAAGAGAGTAATTAGAAAATCTAAAAATCTTCTAGTTACTCTCTTATTTTGTCTTATTTTTACATTAATTAAATTCTAAAATTAATCTACCTTTTTATCTAGCTTATAATGTCTAGAATCTTCAAAAAGTGATGCCACATAGCCTGGTGTCTTATTATCAAGATTAGTCTTTATCTCATTTAAGATATCAATGTATTGGCCAAGTAAACCTGAAATAGCATCGGAGTTACTAATGCAAATCTGCTCCCACATTTCAGGAGAAGATGCGGCAACTCTTGACATATCCCTAAAACTTCCAGCGGCTAGGCAATGCATATGCCCCTCAGGGTCATCGTTTTCAGAAACCACCTTAACAAGGGCAGTTGAAATTAAATGAGGTAGGTGACTAATGCCAGCTACGGTTCTATCATGAGTTTCATAATCCATAATAAGAGGCTTTGCAGTAGTATCTCTTACAAAATCCTGGAAAAAATTTAGCTGCTCCATAGTTGTTAGTGGAGTAGGTGTAATGATATATTTTGCATTATTTAGAATCGCAGATGAGGAATTCTCATAGCCTGTCTTTTCGGAACCTGCCATAGGGTGTCCACCAATAAAACAATTATCAAGACCTAGCTTTGATACTTCCTTGTGAATTATAGTCTTAACGCTACCTACATCAGTAATAATGCAGCCCGGCTTAATTATGGACTTTAATTTACATAGATAGCTTGTAATTGTAACTACAGGAGTACAAAGTATGATAATATCGCAGTCCTTAAAATTATCATCAATGCACTCACAGGCAGTATCTACAATGCCATCTTCTTTAGCCTTTAAAATAGGGTCAATTCTTCTACTTGTAGCAATTATTGTATAAGGCTTTTTTGTTTCTTTTAAAGCATGGGCAATTGAGCCTGCAATTAAACCAAAGCCTATAAAACCAACTTTTACATCTTCCATTAAATCTCATTCTCCATTTTGGGTTAATCCCGTTTTTACTACAACATTTTAACACTTTAAAGCATTAATTGTAAACAGTATATTGGCTAAAAACCTTTTGAAAATATGTGAAATATACTAACTCGTATTGCAAATGGTTATAAATTATTATATCATTTTAAAGTGTATTTATATAAGTGCATACTTTTAAATTTGGGATAGAGATAGATAGGTAAGAGGTGTAAAAAGTGAAGATTTCAGTAATAGTTCCATCGCTTAATCCAGATGAGAAACTATTAGAAGTTGTTAAAAGCCTTAAGGAAAAAGGCTTTAATGACATTATTTTGGTAGATGATGGAAGCGATGATAGTCATAAGATGGCTTTTAACGAGGCTGCCAAGTATGACGGTGTCAGTGTCTTAGTACATGAAGTGAATAAAGGAAAGGGAAGAGCCTTAAAGACGGCTTTTGAATATTTCCTTAAAGAAAGACCGGAGTACGATGGAGTGGTAACAGTTGATGGAGACAACCAGCATAAAGCAGAAGATGTTTTAAAATGTTGTGAAGCCATGATATCTAACAAGTCCCTAATACTTGGTGTTAGAGATTTTTCAAGAGATGATATTCCAGCAAGAAGTAAGTTCGGAAACAATTTAACAAGTGGTATTTTTAAGACTTTTTGTAAGCTTAATATTACAGATACTCAAACTGGCCTTCGTGCAATTCCAAGGGAATTTATTAAGGATATGCTAGAGGTAAAGGGCGAGAGATATGAGTATGAAACTAATATGTTGCTTGCACTTAAAAGCCACAATATTCCTTTTATGGAGGTGGGGATTCAAACCGTCTACATAGATGAAAATGAGTCGTCACATTTTAATCCAATTAAGGATTCCATTAAGATTTATAAGGTAATATTTGCCTATTTTTTTACAACAACTGCTTTTAAATATACACTGTGTTCTATAAGTTCTTGGGTGATTGATAATTTGTTATTTAACATTTTTTCATTCATATTTGTGGCAGCAGTTTCAAGGGATATAAGAATTTTACTTGCTACAGTAATAGCAAGAATTATGTCTTCTTTTTACAATTATTTGATGAATGCAAAGTTGGTTTTCAAAAGTCAAAGGTCTATGAAGACCACTTTTATAAAATATTACATTTTATGGATAGGAATAATGCTTTGTTCCTTCCTACTAGTAGATTTATTTACATGGCTACTAGGTCTAAATTTACAATTAACAGCCCTTTGCAAAATTATTGTTGACTTATGTCTCTTTTTTGCAAGTTACAATATACAAAAGAAATGGGTATTTAAATAGGATTTAAGGGGAGTGTTTAAATGACTAAAAAGGTTTTAAAAAATGTATCTAGAGTATTAATTACTCTTTTGGTTACTATTGCAATTTTTGTTTGTTTTTTATACGGGGTAATGGCTATGTTAGTCTTTGGCCCATCAAAGACAGCTAAGACACAGTTTGTCTTATCTGTTAGAGAAACTTCAGCTATTGGCTTTTTAGCAAATCTTTTTGTATCCAATGAGGAGATTAATAGAATTGAAGCTGAAAATAGTATTAAAGACACAACTGAGGTTACTAACACAAGTCTTGTATCTACTGATACAGCAACAAGTTCAGACAATATCGAAGTTATCGATATTAAGGGTAGCTCTTTTAAGGGTAAGCTTATGATTATTGATGATCCTAGCAGATTATTTGTAGGAACTGTTGAGAGCTTTCATGAGGGTGAAGGCGAAGTAGTTGCGAGCATGGCCGAAAGATATGGCGCAGTTGCAGGAATCAACGGTGGCGAATTTGTAGATGGCGTTACAACTTATACAGCTATGCCAGTAGGCCTTGTTATGGTAAATGGCGAGGTCTTAAATGGCAATGAAGATGAAACATATCATGTAACTGGAATTTCTAATGACAACAAGTTGGTTATTGGAAATATGACTATGGCAAGAGCTAAGGAATTAGGAATTAGAGACTGCGTAAGTGTTTCTAATCTTATTGGACCTTTCTTAATTGTAAATGGCGAGATGCAGGATGTTTCAGGAACTGGTGGCGGACTTAATCCTAGAACTGCCATTGGTCAAACAGCAGATGGAAAAATATTACTTCTTGTTTGCGATGGAAGACAAATTACAGGTATGGGTGCATCCTTTGCAGACCTTCAGGATATTATGGCAGAGTATGGCGCAGTCAATGCTTCTGTTATGGATGGAGGAACTTCAACTCAGATGTACTATAACGGTGAAGTTATTAATAACCCATATTCACCAACAGGACCAAGAACTTGTCCAACAGCATTTTTGATTAAATAGGACATTTGAACAAATAAGACATTTTGTACAAAACAGACATTTAATGAGGAGTAATCTATGGATAACGTTTTAGATAATAAGAAAGAAAAAACAGTGGTTAAAAAAAAGAAAATCGTTAGAAAGAAGAAAACTAAGGGCATTAGCTTTAAGAAGTTTTTAGCTATTTATTCAATAGTCCTTGGAGCAATTGGCGTATTTTTGCTTATCCTTTTATTCTTCTTTTTAAAGGACTATGAAAGCAGCATTCCAGCTAATAAGATGGACAAAATTCTAGCAGATATGAAGACTTCAAAGCTAGAATCCATTATAGAGGATGCCAATATTGAATATAATGAATTTGAAGATAGCGCCTACATTTCCACAAAGCTTAAGGAAAAGATTGGTGAAAATGAACTTAGCTATTCAAAGAAACTAGGAGAATATAGTGCCTCAAATCCTGTATATACAGTATCTGCAGGAGATGAGGATCTATGCACAATTAGCCTAAAAAAGGAAAGCAAGAAATCAGGCTTTTTTAGAGATTGGAAATTAGAGGATGTAACATTTGCAGCAGTTGCAGGCTCAGATGAACTAAACATCACAGTTCCAACTAATAGTACAGTTTTCCTTAATGGTATTGAAGTGTCTGATTATTAAAAAACTTCTACAGGAGTCGAGTTTGAACCATGCCTTAATGTGTCAAAATATGTGACAACTCCTACAGAGGAAGTTTATACAGTTACAGGCCTTAACTTAATGCCAGAACTTACAGTAAATTATGAAGGCTACGAGCTTGAATACGAGACTAATGACAACAACTTAACAGCCCTTTATCCTTCAGTTGATTCTATGTATGAAACAGCTTCTGCTAATGCTATGGAAGTTTTAGAGTGCTATGGAAAATATATCATCAACCGCGGCAGCCTTGAGACACTTTCAAGTCACATGCTAGGAAAGGCAAAGACTTATGTTGCAAATATCCCTGCAGTTTGGGCCTTCTTGGTTGGTAAAAAGTTTAGCTATGAATTTAGAGACATGGCTACAAGTAACTTTAGAGTATATTCTAGCGATTGCTATTCTATTGATGTTTCCTGCGTTTTATATGTTAATTGGGGAGACGGAGAGAAGAGCTATGACACTAACTACAGATATACATTTGTAAATGTTAATGGAAGCTGGAAGGTAGCAGATCTTTCCGTTTTATAATACATTTGTCAAAGCTAAGTTTTATTATATTAAAATTTTGTGAAACGTATTAATTAATTACCTTAAATGTGTTATTCTATAGGGCAGGCGTCTGAAATTGGGATAGTTTCAGATGCGTTTAGATAAGAAAATTAAGGAAGTAATATACGAGTTATGGAAAAAAAGAAAAATAATTTTTTGATTCATGGCGGAATTTTAGCCATGGCAGGTATTATAGTTAGAATAATCGGAATGCTTTATAGAATTCCAGTAGTTAATATTATAGGCAGCGAAGGTAATGGTATTTATGGCATTGCCTTTAATGTCTATAATATTATGCTAGTTTTATCCTCTTATGGATTGCCAATGGCAGTATCTAAGTTAGTTTCTCAAAGATTTGCAGAAGGTAAGTATAAGAATGCCAAAAGAATATTTAAATATTCCCTCACAATTGGAATTGTAACAGGTGGCATTGCAGCTGCCTTAGTATTCTTTGGAGCAGATTTTATTGAAAATGTAATCTATTCCGGAAACACACCAGGTCTTGCAATTCCTCTAAGAATTTTAGCACCAACAATTTTCTTTGTAGCAGTGCTTGGCGTAATTAGAGGTTTCTTCCAGGGTCAGGGAACAATGATTCCAACAGCAGTTTCACAGATTATTGAGCAGATTGTTAATGCAATCGTAAGTATTGGCGCAGGCTATATTCTTATGCAGTCCTTTAAAGAGTCTGCAAATCAATCTGCTTATGGTGCAGCAGGTTCAACTCTAGGTACAGCCCTAGGTGCCCTTTCAGCACTTATTTTTATGATTTTCCTTTACTTTGTTTATAAACCACAGTTTAAGAAACTGCTAAGAAAGGATACAAAAGCTGATAGAGTACCGGCTTCAAATATGTATAAAATCATTATTACAACAATGATTCCAATTATTTTAGGCCAGACTTTCTATCAGATAAGTTCCGTTTTTGATGACATTTTATTTAGTAATTTATCAAGTACAGTAATTGATAGCGTAACTATAGATTTAGGAACTTATAGTTCATGTTTTATTTTACTTATCGGAATTCCACAGGGTGTAGCTTCAGCTATGTCAGCTTCTATGCTACCTGCAATGGTTACATCTTTCACAGAAAAAGATATAGATGGAGTTAGAACAAAGTTAACTAAGACAATTAAGACTAATCTATTTATTGCAATCCCTTCATTTATTGGTTTAGCAGTATTAGGTCAGGGAATTATTAAGATTTTATTCTCTTCTTACAATAGTGCAGAAGGTGCAACAATGTTAAAGATTGGTGCTGTATCTGTAGTTTTCTTTACTCTATCAACAGTAACAAGTTCAGCACTTCAGGCAATTGATAAGATGAAAATGCCAGTTTATCACTCAGCTATTTCACTTGTAATTCACATAGTGCTAGTTTATTTCATGCTTAGATTCACATCTCTTGGAATTTACGGACTTGTAATAGGAAGTACTCTATTCCCATTAGTAGTATTTATCCTTAACCTAAAGACTTTATATCAGGAGATAAATTATAGATTTTCAATTAAGAAAATAGTTCTAAAACCACTAATTAGTGCAATTATTATGGGAGTTTGTATAGCAGTAGTTTATAATGGCTTACTTATTCTTACAGAGTCTAACATTGTTTCAATGTTCTTTGCATTAGTGGTGGCTGCAATTACTTACTTTGGACCTTATTATTTATTAACAAAGCATAGCAATTTATAATCTGATTTAATGATTATTTAATTTATTCTATGTTGGGATTTAGTCCTTGACGTGATATAATAACTTTAGTTGTTTTAAACATAAAATAGACAATTTATCTTGTTTAAAAATATACGACAAATAAATATTAGGGAAAGGAACGAATATGCAGAGCAGATATACTGAAAAAGCTAAAGAAACATTACAATATGCTTCAGAAATGGCAGCAATTTTAGGTCATGGCTATGTTGGTTCAGAACACCTTCTTATTGGTCTTTTAAAGGCTGAGGGTGGTGTTGCCTCATCTGTATTAGCTAATAATGATGTTACAGAAGAAAAAATCATTAACTTAGTTAATCAATTGATCGCTCCTGACAGTATAGTAAATGTTAAAGAGCCTGCAGGGCATACACCTAGAGTTAGAAGAATTTTAGAAAATGCTAGCAAAGAAGCAAGTAAATTTAGAGCAGATTTAATAGGAACTGAGCACATTTTAATAGCTCTTTTAAAAGAGTCAGATTGTGTTGCAGCTAGACTTATTAATACAATTGGAGCTTCTATTAAGAAGATTTATGCAGAAACACTTTCATCTATGGGAATTGATGTTAATAGATACAAGGATGAGTTACCAGGTCAGAGATCAAAGGCCTCTAATAAGAAGAGCCAGACAGCAACTCTTGATCAGTACTCAAGAGATTTAACAAGACTTGCCCAGGATGGAAAGCTAGATCCAGTAATTGGACGTAATGATGAAATTCAAAGAGTTATTCAGATTCTTTCAAGAAGAACTAAGAATAATCCTTGTTTAATAGGTGAGCCAGGTGTTGGTAAGACAGCTATCGTTGAAGGCTTAGCGGCTAGAATTGTTGAAGGTAATGTACCTGAGACAATTAAGGATAAGCGACTTTTAACTCTTGATTTATCAGGAATGGTAGCTGGTTCTAAGTATAGAGGTGAATTTGAAGAAAGAATTAAGAGAGTAATTGCTGAGGTTAAGGCTGATGGTAATGTGCTTTTATTCCTTGATGAGCTTCATACAATTATTGGCGCAGGTGGTGCAGAGGGAGCTATCGATGCTTCTAACATTTTAAAACCATCCCTTGCCCGTGGTGAAATTCAGTTAATTGGTGCTACAACTCTTGAAGAGTATAGAAAGCACATTGAAAAAGATGCAGCCCTAGAGAGAAGATTTCAGCCTGTAAAGGTCGAGGAACCATCTGAAGAAGAGGCTTGTAAGATTCTAGAAGGTTTAAGACCTAAGTATGAAGAGCATCACAAGGTAACAATTACAGATGCAGCAGTTACAGCAGCTGTTAAGTTATCAAGCAGATACTTAAATGATAGATTCTTACCAGATAAGGCTATTGATTTAATAGATGAGGCTAGTTCAAAGACAAGACTTGATGCCTATGTAATGCCAAAGGATATTAAGAAGCTTGAAACTGAAATTAAAGAATTATCTATTAAGAAGGAAGAGGCTATTAAGAGCGAAGCTTATGAAGAAGCTAGCCAGATAAAGAAGTCTCAAAAGAGAAAGAAAGATAAGCTAGAAAAATTAACTAAGCAGTGGCAAGAAGATTTAAAGGCCAACGAGTTAGTAGTTGATGAGGAAGAAATTGCTCAGGTAGTAGCAAGTCAGACAAAGATTCCTGTATCTAAGATTGCAGAAGCTGAATCTGAAAAGCTTATGAAACTTGAGGAAACACTTCACAATAGAGTGATAGGTCAGGATGAAGCTGTTAAGGCAATATCTAAGGCTATTAGAAGAGGTAGAGTAGGACTTAAAGATCCTAACAGACCAATTGGTTCCTTCCTTTTCCTTGGTCCAACTGGTGTTGGTAAGACAGAGCTTTCAAAGGCTCTTGCAGAGACAATGTTTGGAACAGAGAATTCTTTAATTAGAGTTGATATGTCTGAATACATGGAAAAGCATACAGTCTCTAAGCTTATTGGCTCACCTCCAGGATACGTAGGATACGATGAAGGCGGTCAATTAAGTGAGAAGGTTAGAAGAAATCCTTATTCAGTAATTCTTTTTGATGAAATTGAAAAGGCTCATCCAGATGTATTTAACGTCTTATTACAGGTTTTAGATGATGGACATATTACAGATTCTACCGGACGTATGGTAGATTTTAAGAATACAATCATTATCATGACAAGTAATGCTGGTGCTGAGAATATTGTTGAACCTAAGAACTTGGGCTTTAATTCTGGCACAACTAAGGAAGAAGACCACGATAGAATGAAGGGCAAGGTAATGGACGAAGTTAAGCGTCTATTCAGACCTGAATTCTTAAACAGAATAGATGACATTATCGTATTCCATATGTTACAAAAGGAACAGATTGGTGAGATTGTAGACATTTTAATTAATAGTCTTAACAAGCGAATTATGGAACAGATGAAATTATCTATTGAATTAGATGATGAAGCTAGAAAGTGGCTTGCTAATAAGGGCTACGACCAGAAATATGGTGCACGTCCACTTCGTCGTACAATTCAAAATGAAATTGAAGATGAATTAGCAGAAAGAATACTTGAAGGAAAGATTTCTTATGGCAATAAAGTTAAGGTTACAGTTAAAGGAGATAAGCTTAACTTTAGCTTAAAGAGGGGAAAGAATAAATAATCGATATTTTTGCTTAATATTAAATATAATTATATAGAATTAAGCTATTGATTATTGTATAATTATCATATAAAGAAATATAGGAGGACAATTAAATGTCAGTTGTTAATGAATTACTTCGTTCAGAGAGTGATGGTTCTCTAAGTTTTGGTAACTATAAGTTAGATACTAAATCTAAACTATCAGATTTTGAGCATTTAGGCGATACTTATAAGGTTAAGACATTTAATGAGATAACTAAGTTAGAACGTAATGGCTCATTTGTGTTTGAGTCAGTACCAGGAACTGCTGTTAACAATTTTAAGGTTACAGAAGGTGGTGTTGAGTTTAAGGTAGAAGGAGCAGAGGATGCACAGATTACACTTGAACTTGAAGAAGGTTCTTCCTACGATATTAAAGTAAATGGCAAAGACGCAGGATGCATGAAGACTAATATGGGCGGAAAGCTCGTATTATCAGTGGAGTTTGTAGATGAAGCTCCTGTGTTAGTAGAGATTGCTAAGGCTTAATTCAATTTAATATTTGAGATTCAATTTTCATTAATTGAATAGGTATAATTAAATAATGTAATTTAAGGCAGTTTTAATTAGCTAGTCCATCTAGCTTTAAGACTGCCTTTAAAAAATGGAGGTAAGATGGCAAAAGCAAAAACCACTGCATTTTTCTGCAAGGAATGCGGTAATGAATTTTCTAAATGGTACGGACAGTGTCCTTCCTGCAAATCCTGGAACACACTTGTCGAGGAACCAATTGCAACAAAAACTAAGACTAAAGGCGTAACAAAGACGCTTAGTCTATCAAATCAAGAGGCAAAGCCTGTCAATTTAAATGATATTTCCCTAGAAGAAAAAGATAGAATAAAAACTGATATAAAGGAACTAGATAGAGTTCTTGGTGGCGGAATCGTACAGGGTTCTTTATGCCTTGTAGGTGGTGATCCTGGTATCGGTAAGTCTACCCTTCTTTTGCAAATGTGCTTTAAGCTGGCAAACAAGGGCGAAGATGTTTTATATATCTCAGGCGAAGAGTCTCTAAAGCAGATTAAACTTAGAGCAGATAGAATTGGCACAGTAAACGAGAAGTTATCTCTTCTTTGCGAAACTAATCTTGAGATTATTGAAAATGTACTAAACGAGGTTAAGCCAAAAATCGTAGTCATAGATTCCATTCAGACTATGTTTAAAGAAGATGTTTCGGCAGCACCTGGTAGCGTTTCACAGGTAAGAGAGTCCACAGCTACATTTTTACAAATTGCTAAGGGCCTAAATATTACAATCTTTATCGTTGGTCATGTTACAAAGGAAGGCGTAGTTGCTGGTCCTAGAATGCTTGAACACATGGTGGATACAGTGCTTTACTTTGAAGGCGATAGATTTGCATCCTATAGAATTTTACGAGGAGTAAAGAATAGATTTGGTTCCACAAACGAAATCGGCGTCTTTGAAATGCAGGAAAAAGGCCTAGTAGAAGTAGCTGACCCTTCAGAATATATGCTAGATGGCAGACCAAAAGATTCTTCAGGATCTGTTGTTGTATGTTTGGTTGAGGGAACTCGCCCACTTATGGTGGAAATTCAGGCCCTAGTTTGTGATTCTAATTTTGGAATGGCAAGAAGAACTGCCGCAGGTATGGACTACAACAGAGTTAATCTTCTTATGGCAGTGCTTGAAAAGCGAGCAGGAATTCACCTTGCAGCTAGTGATGCCTATGTAAATATCGCTGGTGGCATTAAGGTAAACGAGCCGGCTCTTGACCTAGGTCTTGTACTAGCTTTGGTAAGTTCCTTTAAGAATAAGGTGGTAGACTCTAAAACCGTGATATTTGGTGAGGTTGGACTATCTGGTGAAGTTCGCGCCGTGTCTCAGGTTCAGCAAAGAATTAATGAGGCAATTAAGCTTGGCTTTGAAAATGTGATTCTTCCACAAGTATGCTTGAAAAATATTAAAAATAGTGATAGAATAAATTTAATAGGAGTACGAAACGTGAACGAAGCTATTAAGTTATTGTAGCTAATAATAAAATATATGGAGGGCTCACATGGATAATGAATTACTTGTAAGTAGTTTATCAGAGATACTAACAGGCTTAGATGATTCCCAGGAGCGACTTGAAAAACATGCCTTTGATGTTATTAATTCTTCTGATACATCTTTGAATCTTGTGAAAGAAAGTATTGCAAGTGTAGAAGAAATTTTAAAACTTATCGAAACTTTAAATGCAGTAGTAGAGGAATCTTCAGCAAAGATTAAAGAGCTAGAGGAACTTTCAAAGAAAATCGAAGAATTTGCTGCAGTAATTGGATCAATTTCTAAAAAGACAAATATCCTTTCACTAAATGCCTCAATTGAGGCTGCAAGAGCAGGTGAACAAGGTAAAGGCTTTGCAGTTGTAGCTGGACAAGTACGTGATCTTGCAGCACAATCAGCTAAATCTTCAAAGGAAATTACTGATACCATTGCACAGGTACAGTTATCTGTTTCTGAAACAGTAACATCAATGACAACCATATATGATAATTCAACTGTACAAAAAGATAAGGCAGACCAGATTGGTCAAGTCTTAAATAAAGTAGTAGACGCAGCATATGTTGCTAATAATGAAGCAAGAAATATTGAAAATGAAATCGCCTACCAGAGAGAAATCACTGATAAGGCAAAGAATGCGTTAATGTAGTTAAATATGCTTGTTACAATTTAAATGATCATACTTATAAAAATAGAGAAGGCTTAGTTGCCTTCTCTATTTTTGCATTTAGTATAAAATGCTGTCATATATGGTTTTTATATGATTAGATCTGGTTAATAATCCAGTTCTGAGTGCCGATGCATTCAATTAATTCTAACTGCTGCTCAGCCCAGTACATATCTTCTTCTTCGTCTTTATAATAATCTTTTAAAATATCATATGTAGTATAGTCATCCTTAGTTGCCTCTAATACTTCCTCTAAGAACTTAAGGCCATCAATTGATACCTGTAAGTCATACTTAATCCAGTCAATAGGATTAGTGCAAACCTTAGCTTCTGGCTTAGCTTCATTCTTAACTTCGCCGCCTAAGTCAAGGATTCTATCAATACACTTATCTACATATCCTCTTTCTTCTACAGCGTGCTCAGCGTACTTTTCAGCTAATTTTTTAAAGCCCTTGCTATCAAAAATCTTAGACTGAATATCATGTCCTAGAGCCTGCTGTGATAAACCTGTTACGATTGCCTGTAAATACTTAATTGTTTGTTCCTTATTTGCCATAATTTACCTCCTAAGTGTCAAATAATTATTAACTAGTATTGTTTTATATTTATTCAGTTTTCCGAAAAATGTATCTATATTATAGTATAAAAAATCACCAATATCTATATTATGAGCATAATTTTTATATATTTGTTAGAATTAGATAATAAGTTTAGAAAAAATACATAATTAATTGCGCACAATTTATAGCATGTTAAAGTGAGCATTTAAGCCTATATTTGAAAATATAACTTATTAATTTTACTATAATAATTACGAAAGTTTACGATTTATGTATAAAGGTCTACAAGAATACAAAGAATACTATGACTAAGTATAGAATAAACATTAAAAAAATACAGAAAAAATGCGTATTTACTGTTGACAAAAAGAATTCTAAATGATAATATATACAAGTCGCTGCGATACAGCAACGACAAAACATCAATAAAGCTAGTAAACACAAGGCTTTGAAGATAAGAACCTTGACAACTGAACAGAATGACAACCTTGAAAATTCTTTGAAATATTCAAGCGAGTAATCAATCGTAAAACAAATTTGTTTTGAAATGATTATCCTTAATAACAGTAATGTTAAACGGAAACGAAACTATTAAGCTAGTTCGTTCAGAACTAAGCTAAGGTAAAACTTTTTATGAGAGTTTGATCCTGGCTCAGGATGAAC
>NZ_JAEEVD010000051.1:0-19633 GCF_016290755.1 Lachnospira sp. | reverse complement strand
AATGTAATTACAAACTTACATCTTTTATAGTATTTTTTCGATATTCTTGTACATATAGAATTATAGACACCATTTACATTATCTTTGTAAAATGTATATGCAAAAGGCATTGTTGCAAGCAATGGTAACATCAATAACAGTATTTTACCATTCCAATAATATGTTGCACCCATCCAATTTTCACATACCTTAATCGGTGAAAGTAAAGTATATTCTAGGGCTTCACTAGGTTCTACTACATTTTTACTCATTGGTATACCATTAAATATTATATCTATAATTGATATTATCATTCCTGTACATAATGCAACCCAAAATCCAATTGAATGTAATAGTCTTTTTAACTCAAATCTATATAAATTTTTCATATATACTCCTATAAAGCTACAAACTATATTTTTACAAATAAAGTCATCAAAGCTTTTATAACTTTGATGACTTTGCTTAATAATCATTTATTTATCAAATTAGTAATATCTACCTTTGCAAGACCATCACGTATAATTCCACCACTTCCATCTGGAATTTCTAATATATTTTGCCATCCATAAATAGATATACTTAAATATAAATTATCGAAATTTTCTGATATAGGATAATAAAGACTTACTTCTTTTGTTTCTCCTTGCTCAAAATCAAACTTAAATACTGACTTACCTAAATTTTCATATGGATAAACCATCTTAGCTTCATGTTTATTCTCATCTTCAAGATATATACAATTAAGATACAATTCTTTATCCGAATCATAATCATTATAAATATATTCTTTGTTGTAATCATAATTAAATGTCAGTGATAAATCTAAAATCGCATACTTTGTATAATTATTTTTTAAATAATTTCTATCATCATCACCTAAGACATTATCATATAATATTTCATATGGTAGTTCATTTACTATTTCAATTGATTTGATATCAAAATCAAAAAACTCTACATTAAAAGTGTATATGTCAGGTGGCAAATAAATATCCTCTTCATATATATTAGTTTCACCTGTTGTATTTTCCACCTTTATAACACTTTTCATTTCTTCTAATTTAGGTATTACTTTAACAACAGAATACACTATTATTATCATCATCAAGGTTAATACAACCAAAATTTTTTTTATTTTACTTGTCATCCTAAACACTATCTGGGCTCCATTTATAACTCGTTTTTTCAAAATTTTTCCTCATTTAAAATTTACCTCCATTTTATACTCACATTTTTGTAAAAATATTACTACTGTAGTATACTAAAACTAATGACTAGAATCAATATTTTTATATAATTTTTAAAACTTTATGAGGATACAATTATGGAAGATAAAAATTACTATACATCAGGACAATTCGCCAAAATGGCCAATGTTTCAACTAGAACTATTCGTTTCTACGATCAGAAAGGATTATTAAAACCAAGTCGTATTGAAAATGGATCGAGGCTTTACACAGATGCCGATTTTGCAAGATTACAGCAAATTATACTTTTAAAATACCTTGGCTTTTCCTTGGATGAGATTAAAAATATGACTATCGGAGATAGCGACTATCACATTCTTCTTAATTCCCTAGAATTACAGAGCCGACTAATTGAAGATAAACTTGCCCAAATGCAACTTGTTGCCGGTGCCATTAAGGAAACATCTGCTGCCATACGTTCTAGGGGCGAAGTTAACTGGGATCACATGCTAAATCTTATTCATTTGACAAACATGGAATCAAGCTTAAAATCTCAATATATTAATGCCAGTAACATTTCTGCAAGAATTAAGTTACACAATCTGTATTCGAATAATAAAGAAGGTTGGTTTCCATGGATATACAAGCAATGTCATATAAAGTCAGATATGAAGGTACTTGAACTTGGTTGCGGAAATGGATCTCTTTGGACAAGCAACACAACTAAGATACCCGCTGGTGCCGATATTACAATTTCAGACCTTTCAAATGGTATGCTTCGTGATGCTAAAAGAAATATGAAAACCCTTTCTGCTTCAATGCATTTTAAAAAAATCGACGCCACAAATATTCCATTTGAAGATAATAGCTTTGATTTGTGCATCGCTAACCATATGCTATTCTATCTTGATTTAAAGGCCAAGAAAAAAAACGCACTTGCTGAAATATATCGAATTCTCAAACCAGGTGGAAAGCTAATTTGTAGTACTTATGGTTCTAATCATATGAAAGAGATTTCTGATTTAGTAACTAGCTTTGATAATAGAATAAGGCTAAGCTCTGACAAGCTTTATGAGAATTTCGGGCTTGATAACGGAAAAGAGATTTTATCTCATTTTTTCAAAAAAAATAATATTGAAAAGAAACTATACGATGATTATCTTCTTGTTGACAGCGTAGAACCACTTATTGAATACATCTTGTCTTGTCATGGAAATCAAAATGAATATCTCCTTGATAAGTATTCTGATTTCAAGGCCTTTGTCACAAGTAAAATGGGAACAGGCTTTAAAATTACCAAGGAATCTGGAATTTTCATATGCACAAAGTAGGCAGTTTTGTTGGAATTTTTAAGACATGTCTCTTTCTGTACTAAATTTAATACAGAAAAAGCCTTGACGGTTACGTTACGTCACCCTGTATAATACAATCGATTCTTAATAAATGTTATGTAAGTATTGATAAAGTTATTTACTTACAACAAGTTATGTTAATTGCCAAGGCAATTACAGTATGGAGGAATTATGAAAGGTATTATTTTAGCAGGTGGTTCAGGCACACGTCTTTACCCACTAACAATGGTAACTTCAAAGCAGTTACTACCAATTTATGATAAGCCAATGATCTACTACCCAATGTCAGTTCTTATGAACGCTGGTATTAGAGACATTCTTATTATTTCTACACCACAGGATACTCCTAGATTTAAGGAGCTCTTAGGCGACGGACATCAGTTTGGTGTTAAACTTTCTTACGCTGTTCAGGAAAGTCCAGACGGACTTGCTCAGGCTTTCATTATCGGTGAGGAATTCATCGGAGATGATACTGTTGCAATGGTTCTTGGAGATAACATTTTCGCAGGACATGGTCTTAAGAAGAGACTTAGCGCTGCTGTAAAGAACGCTGAAGAAGGTAAGGGTGCAACAGTATTTGGTTACTATGTTGATGATCCAGAACGTTTTGGTATTGTTGAATTTAACAACGAGGGTAAGGCTATTTCAATCGAAGAAAAGCCAGCTAAGCCAAAGTCAAATTACTGTGTAACAGGTTTATATTTCTATGACAACAAGGTTGTAGAATACGCTAAGAACCTTAAGCCATCAGCAAGAGGCGAACTTGAAATCACAGATTTAAATAGAATTTATCTTGAAAATGAAAGCTTAAATGTTGAGCTCTTAGGACAGGGCTTCACATGGCTTGATACAGGTACACATGAATCTTTAGTAGATGCTACTAATTTCGTAAAGACTATCGAAACACATCAGCATCGTAAGATTGCTTGTCTTGAAGAAATCGCTTACTTAAATGGTTGGATTTCTAAGGATGATGTATTAGAAGTTTACGAAGTATTAAAGAAGAATCAGTACGGTCAGTACTTAAAGGACGTCTTAGACGGCAAGTACCTCGACCAGTTAAGATAGATGAATGCGCCCTTGGCGCGTGATAATTATTTTTAAAGGAGAAAACTCATGACAATTATCGTTACAGGTGGTGCCGGTTTTATCGGTTCTAATTTCGTTTTTCATATGTTAAATAAGTACCCAGATTACAGAATCGTATGTTTAGATTGCTTAACATACGCTGGTAACTTATCTACACTTGCTCCAGTTATGGACAACCCAAACTTCAGATTCGTAAAGGAATCAATTACAGATAGAGAAGCTGTTTATAAGCTTTTTGAAGAAGAACATCCAGATATGGTTGTTAACTTTGCTGCTGAATCTCACGTTGACCGTTCTATCGAGAACCCAGAAGTATTCCTTGATACTAACATTAAGGGTACTGCAGTTCTTATGGATGCTTGTAGAAAGTACGGTATTAAGAGATATCATCAGGTTTCTACTGATGAAGTTTATGGTGATCTTCCACTTGATAGACCTGACCTATTCTTCACAGAAGAAACTCCAATTCATACATCAAGCCCATATTCATCATCTAAGGCAGCTGCAGATTTACTTGTACTTGCTTACCACAGAACATATGGACTTCCTGTATCTATTTCAAGATGTTCTAACAACTACGGACCATACCACTTCCCAGAGAAGCTTATCCCTCTTATGATTGCTAACGCATTAAATGATAAGCCACTTCCAGTTTATGGTGAAGGTCTTAACGTTCGTGACTGGTTATATGTTGAAGATCACTGCCGCGCTATCGACCTTATTATTCATGAAGGTCGCGTTGGTGAAGTTTACAACGTTGGTGGCCACAACGAAATGAAGAACATCGATATCGTTAAGATTATTTGTAAGGAACTTGGTAAGCCAGAAAGCCTTATTACACATGTTACAGATAGAAAGGGACATGATATGCGTTACGCTATCGACCCTACTAAGATCCACAACGAACTTGGCTGGTTACCAGAAACTAAGTTTGAAGATGGTATCAAGAAGACAATTAAGTGGTACTTAGATAACAAGGAATGGTGGGAAACTATCATTTCTGGTGAATATCAGAACTACTATGAGAAAATGTATGCTAACAGATAATTAGTCGCGTTGACTTTTACATTTTCATAAAAATAATAGCCTGGCTCTAGCAATAGAGTCCGGGCTTTAACAATATTAACGACTGAAAGGAAGCTAATAGATGAAGATTTTTGTTACAGGTGTTGGCGGTCAGTTAGGCCACGACGTTATGAACGAATTAGCTAAGAGGGGCTACGAAGGTATCGGTAGTGATATCGCTCCTGAATATTCAGGTATTGCAGATGGTTCTTATGTAACTACTGCAAGCTACTGCCCTCTTGATATAACAGATGCAGATGCTGTATCTAAGACTCTTAATGAAGTTAAGCCTGATGTTATTATTCACTGTGCTGCTTGGACAGCTGTTGACCTTGCAGAAGATGAAGATAAGCAGGCTAAAGTTAAGGCTATTAACGTAGATGGTACTAAGAATATTGCTAACTGCGCTAAGGCTCTTGATGCTAAGATGGTTTACATCAGTACAGACTATGTATTTAATGGTCAGGGTGAAACTCCTTGGGAGGCTGATTGCAAGGATTATGCTCCACTTAATGTTTACGGTGAAACTAAGCTTGGTGGCGAACTTGCAGTATCTGAAACTCTTGATAAGTACTTTATTGTACGTATCGCTTGGGTTTTCGGTCTTAACGGTAAGAACTTTATTAAGACTATGGTAAATGTTGGTAAAACACATGACTCTGTTCGCGTTGTTGCAGATCAGATTGGTACTCCAACTTACACACTTGATTTATCAAGACTCCTTGTTGATATGGTTGAAACTGACAAATACGGTTACTACCATGCAACTAACGAAGGTGGATATATTTCATGGTATGACTTCACATGTGAAATCTACAAGCAGGCTAAGGAACTTGGCATTGAAGGTTATGTAGATAGAACTGTTGAAGTTAATCCAGTTACAACTGCAGAATATGGTTTAAGCAAGGCTGCTCGTCCTTTCAACTCAAGACTTGATAAGTCTAAGCTTGTTAAGGCTGGCTTTACTCCACTTCCTACATGGCAGGATGCAGTTCATAGATATTTAACTGAGATTAAGGATCAGTTATAAGATTTCAAAAATAAATTTAAGAAAGAGGTAAGACAATGGGACAGATTAAGGTAGAGAAAAATGTTGGTGGCATTGAAGGTCTTCACGTAATCACACCAGCAGTTCATGGTGACAACCGTGGTTATTTCATGGAAACATACAATCAGAACGATATGCACGAAGAAGGTCTTGATATGGTTTTCGTTCAGGACAATCAGTCATGCTCTTCAAAGGGTGTTCTTCGTGGTCTTCACTTCCAGAAGGAATTCCCACAGGGAAAGCTTGTTAGAGTAATTAAGGGTAGCGTATTTGACGTTGCTGTTGATCTTCGTAAGGATAGCAAGACATACGGTAAGTGGTATGGTGTTGAACTTACAGAGGAAAATAAGAAGCAGTTCTACATTTCAGAAGGATTTGCTCATGGTTTCCTTGTACTTTCAGATGTAGCAGAATTCTGCTATAAGGTAACTGACTTCTATCATCCAGGTGATGAGGGCGGTCTTGCTTGGAACGATCCAGCGATTGGCATTGAGTGGCCAGAACTTGTTGGCGAATACAAGGGTAACTGCGAAGCTACAGGCTACACACTTACTGATGGTACACCACTTAACTTATCTGATAAGGATCAGAAGTGGGAAACACTTGAGAATACATTTAAATTCTAATTAAGATTACATACAAGAACCCCATCCAATTATGTCTAGCATAATTGGATGGGGTTCTTATATTAATATGCACACGATAAAATATTATATTAGAAGCTTGCTTCCTCTATTTTTACAATTTAACTAAATATTAAAATTACTAAATATTCTCTTTCTTTCTATTTTAGAGACAACTATATTCTGAAGTTGCTCATAACTTCCATCAATCAAAGATTGCTCATCAATAAATATATCATCGATAACAATATACTCATGTGCCATAACACATTTTTTTATGTCATCATATTGTTTTTCAACACACTTATTGAAAAAATTAGCAGTCAATTTATTATCCGAAAAAGTAATAACACAATATGATTGATTCATAGTCTTTAGACTTATTCCATAACGTAACAACATCAAATGCTTCGTCAACCCTATAAATTTAAATCTTTTTCCACATTTCAATAATTTTTGTGTTATAAATATAGCCAAAAATGTGAATACTACTAATAATAATAGTTTTCCAAGTATAATTTTCATATTTTGTGATTCGCCTAAAATTGCATCTTCCAATTTTAATATTGCTATAAAAAAAGTTAACATGTATGCAACTAAATATAAGGCAATAATTACTAATAAAAACCTCTTTATCATCGCACTTTCGCGATTGATAATATTAAATCTTCTTTTCCAATATTCATTATCTGTTTTAAATTTAAATTCCACTTTATTTCACCTCAATTAATAATGCAGTTAATGCAGCAACTGCTGGAGTTCCAGCAAATGCAATTATTAGCACTACTATTAGCAGAATTAAATAATTTGCTAAATGATATTTTTTCACCACTTTACCAGCCTCATTTACAGCTTTTTCTACAGTGTTAAATACATTACTAATACACATAACTGTACTAGCCACAAACATCTTAATTGTTTCCTCCGTTTGCTCTTGCGTTGCGATTATTTCCTCAATTTTCCTATATTTTTGCACTTCTGCTTCGCTTAGCCTATCATCAAATTCAAACTCAAGACCTAATTCAACATATTCCTTTTCTGCAAAAATTATGCTTTCTTAAAAAGATCTATCGGGTATTGTCGTCTTTTTTCAATTATTTTCTCAGGTTTTACATTGTTTTTTAATATCTTTACGATACGTTCAAAATCTGCGTGGCTAATTCCAGCTTTCTCAATATATAGTCTCCCTACGAAGATATAATTATCCCCGATAACTAGCTTTTTAACTTTTTTATACTTTTTTCGCTTATAATCTCTCACATTTTTTATCGCTAACAGTTATACGTTAAAATATAATCTGTAATTTTATCTCTAGGTATTCTACTCAATAAAATTGTTCTAATAGCATTATATTCATTATCTGATATTGATAAACGTTCTATATATACATTATCTACCAACATATATTCTTCTGCTAATACAACTTTTTTTACTGACTCATATTCCAACTCATAACGTCTATGCAAATATATTGATATTATCCTATCATTATAAAAATTTATAACCCGATAAGCATTATTGATTTTTTTCAATGATGATAAATAATTCATTCTTAACTGTACCCAATTAACGCTTTTTCTTTTATTTTTTATTTTTAGTCCACGACTAATATAACCTAAATCTTCTTTAATCAAAAGCTTAACATTAGGAAAATAAACATCATGAGCAATATTATTTATACTAGATTTAGGAACTTTTTCTAAAATAATTTTATTAATTTCGTTAAATTCTTCATCAGATACATACTCTTTATCAATATAACAGTTCCTAATAATAATATACTCATCAGAAATAATCACTTTACTCAAATCACAATACTTGATCTTTCTATGCTTAGCAAAATACGACACTTCAAGAACATCAGTATTAAATTGAACTATCATATGTTCATTTTCTATATCTTTAAATTTAGCATGATAAACAATGCAAGTAATAATTTTTGCAAAAAAAATCGTTGGATTTCCTTCATATGACATCCTTGCCCACCATGCTATCAAACCAAATGCTAATGTATATACCGCGTTCATCAGAAAAACTTTTATTGAAAAAGTATACCCATATATATTCCATGGCATTAACACCATTAATCCATAAAGAACAATTAAAAAATCTAATACCACAAATATTTTACATAAAGCTGCTGACAAAATATAACACATTCTTATTTGTTCAAGTGATTTTCTTTGCAATTTTCGGCTTCTTCTTTTTAAATATTCAGCATCCACTCTAAATTCTATACGCATATTCCCACCTCGTACTTATATTATCAATATTATCCCTTGAGGATATTTAGCCACAATGAGAAATAATATAACTATTACTATCGCAAGTATATAATGTTCACTTATAAAGCTTTTTACTGAATTAATCACTGAAAAAACACTATAATAAAATGATAAACATATGATTGCTTCAACTTCTTCTTTTCGTCTATTATTCTTTATTTTTTCTACTTGTTTTTTGTAATCTTCAACATCTTCTTTACTCAACTTATTTTCAAATATAAATTCAAGGCTTATCTCTACGAACTCATTTAATTCCTCAGATATCGACATATCCTTATGAAAAAGTATGTACTGTTTAAGCAGTCCATCTTCATTAACTGAAGTTCCTATCTCCATATACCCATTATTTACCATAAACTGAGCTTTCAGCTGAAAATCAAAGACTGCATCCGTATCAAAAGTTAATGAGTCTTCCAACTTTGCTTCTTTAAAAGCTTCACTAACTGCAACATAAACTTTATCTTTAATCTTACCATCCACGATATCAAACTTAGCTCTTGTAAAGCCATCACCAATTGATATGCTTTCTCCCTGTGTAGCCTTATATTTAACAGTTACACCAGGTAAGCTAACCTCTGTTTCAGCATTGAACTTAACAACATCTACATCAATACCTAGTAACTTTAACGTATCTACACAGAATCCATTAGCCACATCTCTGCTGCTTGGTTTAATCTGCTGTTCTGGTCTATCAATTATATGATTAAAGCCATTATATTTTCCTGAAGTTGCTACACAATCAAGAGCAAATGCTCCATCAGCCGAACCTTGCGTATACTCACGTATCTGATCAAACACCCAATTATCAGGTAAGATAAAGCCTTTATTGCCACTATATCCTGTGGACATATCACTTACAAAACTATACTTGGCATAACCATAGTTGCCAATACGAGTGCATATGTTACGTGGGCCATAACATCCAATTGTATATTTATGACCATTGTCCCTTATGTACTTAGAAATTCCCTGAAAATGCGGAATTATCATATCTGTTGTCTGATCATCATTAAAGTCATAATCAACTGCAAAAAATATAGGTTCCCCATAAGGAATACCTAAGTCTTCGGCAGCCTCTACAGCTTTCTTAGCATCAGAATAACCCTGATCATAATTGTAATAATGTACCGTTGTTTCTTCATCAGGATGACTATTGTAGTACTCCTTTTCATCCTGATAAATAGCAAATACCGATAGTCCTTGATTGAATAAAATAGACAATTCTTCTCTTGTTAGATTCTTAGGGCCATTAGCTGTACAACCTGTGAGATATCTACCAATTATTCTAAAATCATTGGCATAAATTCTCTTTGCCTTAGTTTCCGTAATCTGTGTTGATGCATCACAAGCAAGCACATCTCTTTTAGGATATCCTGTACTTACAAAAAGTGACATCCAAACCTTGATATCTACCACACCATCTATATTTAACATGCCCGTAAATTTCTGAAACTCTTTTACTGCATTTTCCATTCTCTCATCAAAAGTTTCAGTAAAATTATTACCATCACTGCAATCAAAGGAATTTTCTTTGAATTTTCTTACACCATTAATGTATAAGCCAAACTTAGCAAGTTTTACAAGCTTCCCTTTACCTGTTCCTACTGTAAGGGTATTCTGCTTTGCTAGTTCCTGTGTTGCTGGGCCAAAATTTCCGTTAGCCGTGTAAGCATCCATACCTGCCGATATCTGGAAGGCATATATTAATGCTTTATTCGTGTTGGCGTTGTACTTACCATCACATGGTATTATATCAAAATAACCACCATAATATCTATTAAGATACTGTTGAATAAGTCTAATTTTACTATCTCCACCTGGCACCAATACTAGTGCATCAGAACATAATATCTCTTTAAATACCTTAGCTGACAATCTTTCAGTTATATAATCTTCACTAAATCCAGCATCAAGCTGCACCTTTGTAACAGCCTCCATGGTACCATCGCCAAAAAATCCTGTGACAGCACTAGGATTATAACCCTTACAAAAAAGACCATATTGTAAAATTTTTACAAAATTGTTGTCACTATCTCTATCTCCCTTTTTTATGGCTTTACTATTGTAATTTTTAGCTGTTTCTTCCCCGAAGTAACCTGTTATGTTACTCATATGTAATTCAATCTGCAGAGCACGAACCAAGGCATTCATAACTGCATTACCAGTACGTCCATTTTCCTCTACTTTAACAAATCCTTCTCTACTACCATAAGTTTTGTTTAACCACACTTGTGCTTCTTTTACTTTTTCGTCCATATTCAAGTCTCCTTTTTTAGCTAGTTTTCATTTGTAAAATTCGGATTTCAAATGTCTAATATGGTTATAACTCTTTTGTTAATAATATGCAAGGAAAATAGTTGGTTATATAATTTATTTTATAATTTTTATAAAAAATTAACACTTTTCTTATCACACTAACAAAAATCCTCCAAATTCTGCCACCTGACCTTATGTCATACAGAATTTGGAGGGATTATTTTATTTTAAAATTCTTTTGGATGATATGTTGGAACCACTTCCTTAATCAAACTTCTAATGTCGTTAGTTTCTGAATAAGATGCCTCTTTTAATCTTTCTAGATCTTTAAAAAGTTGCTCTCTATCAAACTCAATTGGCTTGCCAATGTGAATTAACTTGTTATCAGTATCCTGCATGCCTTCTTCCTTCATAGTTACCATAAACCAAAGGGAGGATAGATATTCTATCCTCCTTTTTACCAACTCACTTATAGAAATCAAACAACACATCAATAGCTTGTGTGTGAAATTACATATCAATTAATGATTAATATTTAATTCTGAAACACCTTCAACCTTAATTTCTGATATTCATCAAGGAAGAACTTGTCATAACCTAATTCTTTATTATCATGATAAAGCATGTATAACACGGCAGTAACAATGGTTACTGGAACGCCAATCGTACTATTTCACATATTATCAAGCATTTTTCACATTAGAATACACCATTAAAATTCCATATAATATAAAACAAGTATATCCTATAATTGATAAACATTTTACTCCTGTAAAAGCTGATAATAATAAAAATATGCCAGCTAACAACATGATAATTGATAATGATATTTTTGTTTTCTTCATAATTCTATCCTCCCTAACTATAAAACAATAGATTTTTTCTAACTATTCAATTCGAATTATCCATGTTTTTTTCTTTTCTGTAGTCAATTATAATATCTAAAATATATGAGATATGCATTCCCATAACGACGCCTTCTAATACTAAAATATGCTTAGTTTCCGACTCAGCGCATACAATTAAAACACAAATAATAACTCCTATTGCAACTAAAATATTTGTAATTCTTTTTTTACCCACTTGTGGCACTCTCCTTACTTAATAATTAACTTAAAGCTGTAATATTTCTTCTTCTTTTAATTCAACTAATAATTCTTTTTCTTGTCTCATATATACTGCCTTTCATTATTAATTTTTCAAAATATAATCCGGATTATTTTTAAAAATACTTTAACTATTTGATATGTTAATTGTATCAAACAACATGTCCATTCCACAAGGTCATATATTGCATGTTTCTGAAAAAATACAGCGAATAATCCCAACAGCATTAGAGATGGGAAGTGTATATAAACGATTAATTCTAGATACTATGACTAGCAAAGAAAACTATGTCGATGGAATTATAAGAGTCTACAATAATGATCTATGTAAAGTTATTGATAACTATAATTGCAGCGCATTCTACGAACCGTCATACGTAATTGCAAGAGCCTATGAATCAGGCGGTTTTTAAGGTGTTGTTCGACGGGAATTGGGGACTTGCGGGAGGTGAAGCGGGGGATTTAATCCTAATCGGTATTTTTTTCCTTAAAAGGTCAAGAAATGAGGAACAGATAAATTCTAATATTTTAAGTGATAATCCTAATCGACACTTTTTCTTTCATTCGGTCATCAATATCAAAGAAAACAAGTTGAAATAATAGGCACTTTAATACTTTTCCGGAAAAAAATTAAGATAAGGATTAATTCTCTTTTCCTAAAAAGCAAGTTTTGTAATACGTAATTGGAATTTTTTCTTCATTAGGTCAACAATTCAATTTTAGAAGCTATACTAGCAAATCCCCATTTTCCTCAGCAATACTCAAAGAATCCTTCTCCACCTTACAAGTCAAGAAAAGTACCTTAACACCTGCTGCCTTGGCTTCTTCAAGTGCCGCATAAAAGTCCGGATGGATTTCTTTTTCAGCTCGAACTTCTCTTATGCCCTCCATCTGAATTACAAAGGCTATAGCTGCTTCATAGCCTAGGGCCCTTGCCTTAGTTAATTCGTGTAAATGCTTAATTCCTCTAGTTGTTGGAGCATCAGGGAAATAACCAATTCCATCATATTCTAAAGTACAACCCTTTACTTCCATTAGGATTTTCTTGTCTGCATTTTCAATATAAAAATCAATTCTTGAATCTCCATAGCTATATTCAGCTTTTACATAATCAAGTTGCTTTTTTTCAAGCCATTCTTTAACTACCTTATTAGGTGCCTGAGAATCTATATTAATAAGTCCGAAATTCTGCTTATACACTGCGACTAAATCATATTCTGTTTTTCTTCCGGCTGTTCCTGGCTTATCAAAGTAAACAGTTGCTCCTGGGATTAGTAATTCCTTACAGCGGCCTGTGTTTTTCACATGGACAGTTTCTACTTTTCCGTTAATCTCTACATTTGCAATAAATCTATTAGGTCTTGATACAAACTTGCCTTCATATATATTTTTATATTTCATACTTTAACTCCATTTTACTTTCTATCTTTTTGTTTTCTTATCTCCCCTTCAAAGTATTCAGCTATTATTATTGCTACTGCTGTTTGTATATAATAATCCTTTATATCTAAACAAAACAGCTTAAAATAGTATATGCTGTCTAATACATAGCCTCGTAATATTGTATCAACTAAACTTGCTACAGAAGCTACGATTAACAACATAAGTCCTATTTTCATCTTTGAATTTTTAGTTTTTATAAAAAATACTATTGGTAGTATTATAACGCATATTTTTAGCAATATGGCATATTCTTTACTTATACCTAAATCTAAGTAATTCAATATAGAATTCTGGTTATAGTTTCGAATTTGCTTAATCTGAAAATAATCACCAATAATCCTCAAATTAATATTTGATATTAATAGCAATGCTTTTTGTATTTGATCAATCAATAATAACAATATTGATACTAAACTTAACTTAAGAAAATAATTGTTTTTATTCTCTAAAACTATTAATAAGACTTTATACATAATAATTGATACTAAAAATGCACCTACAATAAACAGCACAGAACTTATATATTGTTTGTAAGATGTAAAATATATAACGCTTGGAACTACTTGTAAAAAAGGGACAAGCGCAAATAATACTATTGTTAATTTATTTATCCTTAGCTGCTTCACTAACTCAAGATCTTTTGCATTTAACTCTAAAAATTTCTCTTCCATTAATTACCTCTAATTTTTAATTTGTTGCAACATTTTTATTATATAAATAAAAAGCTCTAAAAGCTAGATTTATTTCTAACTTTTAGAGCTTTCTTTTAATGTTCATTAGGATGATATGTTGGAACTACTTCCTTAATCAAGCTTCTAATATCCTCTGTTTCTGAATAAGAAGCCTCCTTTAATCTCTCAAGATTTTCAAAGAGGTGTTCCTTATCAAATTCGATTGGCTTACCGATATGAATCAACTTATTATCAGTATCCTGCATACCTTCTTCCTTCATAAGAAGCTCTTCATATAACTTCTCTCCTGGACGGAGGCCTGTATACTTAATTTCCATGTTAACACCAAGTGTGTAACCAGAAAGTCTAATAAGGTTCTTAGCTAAGTCATCAATCTTAACTGGTTCTCCCATATCAAGTACAAATATTTCGCCGCCTCTAGCGTAAGCTCCCGCCTGTAAAACTAAGGAAACTGCCTCAGGTATTGTCATGAAATATCTAATGATTTCCGGATGTGTTACTGTTACTGGGCCACCATGTTCAATCTGACGCTTAAATAGTGGAATAACTGAACCGTTACTACCAAGCACGTTACCAAAACGCACAGCCACAAACTCTGTCTTAGAGATTTCATTATATGCCTGAACAATCATTTCACAGATACGCTTAGTTGCACCCATAACATTAGTTGGATTAACCGCCTTATCTGTACTAATCATTACAAATCTCTTAACCCCGTACTTATCCGCCATCTGAGCTAACTTCCATGTACCAACAACATTATTCTTAACGGCCTCGTTAGGGCTGTCCTCCATAAGAGGCACATGCTTGTGAGCGGCTGCATGATAGATGATTTCTGGTCTATATTTTTTAAAGACTTCTTCAAGTCTACTTGTATTTCTAACTGAACCAATTAAAACTTCCACATCTGCATCTGGATAGTTTTGCTTTAATTCCTGCTGAATGTCGTAAGCATTATTCTCGTAAATATCAAAAATAATAAGCTTCTTAGGATCATGGCTTACAAGCTGTCTACAAAGCTCGGAACCAATGGAACCGCCACCGCCTGTAACCATAATTACCTTGTCGCTAACATAGCCCATAATAGACTCAATATCAACATTAATAGGCTCACGACCAAGTAAATCCAACACGTCTACATTTCTAATGGAATTGATGTTAAATTCCCCATCCACCATCTGGTAAACGCCAGGTAATGTCTTAAGTGAACAGTCTGTATTCTTACAAATATTAAGAATCTGCTTCTTCTGTTCTGCAGTTGCACTTGGGATTGCGAAAATGATTTCGTCAACGCCGTAAAGTCTTGCGCTGTCAATAATCTTCTCTCGTCCACCAACAATCTTAATTCCTCTGATATATTTTCCAATCTTATTCTTATCGTCATCAATAATACAGACAACTTCTGAATTTGCAAGGTATCTTGAATTCTGAATTTCACGAATAATTACATTTGCAGACTCCCCTGCACCAATTAACATGATTCTTGTATACTCACCGATCTGGCGCTTTCTGTTTAATACAGTTCTTATCATACGATACATGAATCTACTTGCTGACTCAGCCACAATAAGGAAAACTAAAGTGTTAAAGTAGACGCTTCGTGGAAGCATTGTATCTGTTAATAATGTAAATGTAACGTGGGCCACTTCAACTACAAAACAGGCCTCAACGATCTTGTAAACCTCTGCAATACTGGCATACTGCCATAGTGAATGGTAAAGCTTGAAAGCCCAAAAAATCACAAGAGACACCAATGTGTATGGTATGATATTCACTAAAAATGAATGTACATACTGTGGCTCAATAGCTGCAATGCTGATATTAAAACGCATAACAAGTGCTAACGCTACTGATGCATTAAGAATTATCGCATCAACTATTATAAGGAAGAATCTTCTTACTAGAAGTTGCATCCTATCTTTTTTTCTCTCATCCATATCTTACCTCTTTTTTTAGTGCCTTGGCACATCAATTAATGTATATAAATACTAACCTTTCCCTTTATGTCAACCTATTATGTATACTCCCTTTGCCTTAACTTGTCAATTAAAGATACATTTTCATCAATAATTATTTAAAAATTGACTTCAAAGTTCCTAAACCATAGGATACATGCAATAGGAAAAACAAAACTGGCAATAGTATTGCCGAAAAGTGTCTGCTTTTTTTATCCGCTCCAACTACTGCCATTACTGCCATTAGCACGGATAGGGCAATATATGCACCCCACATAAGGCCTGTCAACATATAGATTATACTTAGCTTTGTGAAAATGCATAGCAAACTAGAAACTAGAATGGCCATGACAAAAGCAAAAGGCACGAAGTGATAAATTGATAAGCATCCCGGACAAATTCTTAAGGTCTTACCAATCCAATATCCGTTGGCGTGCTTTTGTTTAAGCATCTTTGGTAAACTACTTCTAATATACTGATAGCTTACGATTTCAGGATCAAAGGCAATCTTAAAGCCTGCCTTTCTGATTCTGTAATGGATTTCGTTATCTTCTGTTCTTGTTAAATTTTCATTAAAACCGCCAATCTTATCAAAGACTTCTCTTTTATAGGCGCCGTGGAAAATTGACTTAACATAAGTCTTTCCCGGATTGTTTCTAAAGGAAGCAATGCTTGAACCAAACATAGAATTCTCTGCTAGTAAAAGTGTGTCCTGCCAGTTTGTTCCATCCTTAATAATTGTAGGTCGTCTGCCGCCGCAAACATCCTCACCTGCTTTTAGTAGCGCTACATTTTTACTAACAAAATCCTTAGGAATTGTTGCATGGGCGTCTACCTTTAAGATAGCCTCGCCCTCATAGGCCTTTAGAGCCACATTCCAACCGCAAGGAAGGGTCCTCTTAGGATTATCTAGCAAACTTAGCTTTCGAAACTCAGTGTCGTTTTTATTCAAAAAATCCTGCATAAGTTCTCTAGTCTTATCTGTTGATGCCGAATCCACCAAAAGCAGCTCCATATCCTGATGATTGTAATCTTGCTGCTTTATATCTTCTAGTATTGAATTTATATAATCTTCTTCGTTATAAGCTATAACACATAAACTGATATACACGTTATTATCCTCTCGCTAACCGTGGCTTTAAGCCCACACGCTGATTTCATCTTGGGACTTGCGCCCCCCATAAAGATTTCCTCTCGGGGCTTGCGACCCCCCATAAAGATTTCCTCTCGGGGCTTGCAACCCGAAACTCTACTTATGTACGGTTAGTTTCTCGCTTCCTACCACTGAAACAAATGTGTCCCACAACACAGACATTTCCTGGAAGAAGCCAAATTTTTTAATTGACTCTAGGTTATATTTCATCTTAGCGGGTAGCACTTCATTTACATAAACATCATCTACCTCGTCTGGCGCAACCTCGCCAAGGATCTTGTCTTCGTCCTTATAAGCAATGCTTGTTCTGCTTGTAAGGCCTGCTGGCAATAAAAGTGTGGCATACATCTCAGGAGTGTATCTCTTGACGTACTTAGCAACCTCAGGTCTTGTGCCAATGAGAGTCATGTCTCCGGCAAGAATGTTAAAAACCTGTGGAAACTCGTCCATTCTATACTTTCTAAGGAATTTACCCACCTTAGTAATTCTATTGTCGTTGTCTACAGTAACTGCAGAACCTAGCTCGCTTGCATTTACAACCATAGTTCTGAATTTGAAAATCTTAAATATTCTGCCGTACTGTGTCACTCTTTCTTGTAAAAAAAAGACAGGGCCGCGAGAATCAAGCTTGATTGCAACTGCTATAAATGCCATTGGAATTATAAGCACCACTAACATAATAAATGAGATAACAATATCTATTAGTCTTTTAAAAACTAGCCATGTTTTGCGCTTTTCAAGGATTACGTAATATTTGTAAACCTCTTTTGTTCTCATTTTGTTAGGAAGTTTGGTCCATGGTCTAAGTATCATTTTCATTACTCCTTAAACGTATTTGTTGAATGTCTCGATAACATAAGCCAAATCTTCATCAGATAACTTTGTATGAAGTGGCAATGTAATCTCATTCTTATACATATCAAAACTATTAGGGTAATCCTTAATGTCAAAACCTAACTTCTTGTATGCTGTGTGCATTGGAAGTGGCTTGTAATGAACATTAGTTGACACGCCATCCTCTGCCATTGCAGTAATAAGCGCATTTCTCTCCTCAACGCTATAGCCGTCCACTCTAACGATCATTAAGTGACCACTTGATTGATAGTCCTCAGTAAAATGCTCTAAAATATGAACTCTTTCACTTTCAATGCCCTTCTTATAAGTCTCGATCATATCTCTTCTTCTCTTTAGAAGTTCTGGATATCTCTCAAACTGCACAAGACCAATGGCTGCCATGATATCTGTCATGTTGCACTTGTAGTAAGTACCAATGATGTCATATTCCCATGCGCCTGCCTTAGTCTTAGCAAGGGCGTCCTTGTTCTGTCCATGAAGTGAGAATAACTGTAACTTCTTATAAGTATCCTCATCCTCAATTCCTGGAATGCTATTCCAAGAAAGTGCTCCACCTTCTGCTGTTGTTAAGTTCTTTACTGCGTGGAAGGAAAATGCAGTTAAATCCGCAATACTTCCGCTCTTTACAAGCTTACCTCTAAACTTAGCTGCAGCACCAAAGCCGTGGGCTGAATCTGCAAGAACTAGAATTCTTCCAAGAGCCTTCTGATAACTTGATGATGGCTTGAAAATGTTTTTCTTAGCCTCAACGATTTCAAATATTTTCTCATAATCTGACATTGTTCCAGCGAAATCAACTGGAATAATTGCCTTTGTCTTATCTGTAATAGCTTCTGCTAATTTATCATAATCAAAATGGAAAGTTCCAGCTTCCACATCTACTAATACAAGCTTAGCCCCTACGTGTTCTACAACACTTGCTGAAGCTGTGTAGGTATAAGCAGGAACGATGACCTCGTCACCTTCACCGATTTCAAAAAGTCTAAGGCCAAGTTCAAGAGCTGCTGTGGCAGAATTAAGGCAGACTGCTCTTGCTGCTCCTACGTATTCTGCGATTTTCTTCTCAAATTCCTTAGTCTTAGGACCTGTTGTAATCCAACCTGACTTTAATGTTTCAACTACTGCATTGATTTCAGCATCAGTTATATCTGGTGGTGAAAAAGGTACACTTAACTTACTCATTTTTAAATTCCTCCAAAAATCTATGTCCATTCTTTACAATTGCGGATGGACAAAATCTGTCAGCGACGAATATATGGCCGGCGATTTGTGGGCCGGCGGCTTGCCTTTCAAGGCCTACGCCAACTCTCTTGCGCCGGCCCTTCGGGGGTTTCTCGCCCCGCGCGCTTGCCGGCCCTTCGGGGGGTTCTCGCCCCGTGTGCTTGCCAGCTCTTCGGGGGTTTCTCGCCCCGTGTGCTTGCCGGCGCTAGTTACTTGTGGCGCTCTCCGTCTCTGATTCTGTGCTAGCTTCCTCCATATCTGGGAAGCTATATGTTAAATTACCAGTGGTGTTGGTTATAGAAATCGTGTAGCTTACGGTCT
>NZ_JAEEVD010000096.1:0-4157 GCF_016290755.1 Lachnospira sp. | reverse complement strand
AACAAGTGCATAGAACACTGCCATATTAGCCTGTGCACCTGAATGAGGCTGAACGTTAACGTATGTACAACCAAAAAGCTTCTTAGCTCTTTCAATTGCTAAGTTTTCTACTACGTCAACATATTCACATCCACCGTAATATCTCTTAGCTGGGTAACCTTCAGCATACTTGTTAGTAAGTGGGCTTCCCATAGCAGCCATAACAGCCTTGCTTACTAGGTTCTCAGAAGCAATAAGCTCAATATGACTTCTCTGTCTTGCAAGTTCGTCATCCATAGCCTTAGCTAAATCTGGATCAAAACTTGACACTTCATTAAATGAATACATACAAATCCTCCCAAATCGTAATTCGTAAAAACTCTCTAGGTTTAAAAGTCCTTACGATTATTTATATTATAATAACTAGAGTTCATAAGTCAATTAATTTTAAAAGTATATAAGAAAGCCAAAACTCATTTTTTTAGTTTTACAGTTTTAGGAATACAAAAAGGAGCCGTTTCCGGCTCCTTTCCAAAACAGCTCATGTCAGTTATCAAATGCAAGATTTAACAGTTGCAAGATTTAAAAGTAACATGAAACTTATTATTTATTAGTTTTCTTCAGACTTTTCTTCTGTCTCTTCCTTAGCAATATCAATGCTTAATTCCTTGAGCTGCTTTTCATCAACAACATCAGGAGCATTAGTAAGGAGACAGCTTGCATCCTTAACCTTAGGGAATGCAATTACATCACGGATTGAATCGCGCTTAGCCATAAGCATTACAAGTCTATCAAGACCATATGCTAAACCAGCGTGTGGTGGAACACCATACTTGAAGGCATCAAGTAAGAATCCGAACTTCTCATTAGCTGTTTCTTCTGTAAGGCCAAGAGCCTTAAACATACGTGACTGAATATCAGCCTGGTGAATTCTTACTGAACCACCACCGATTTCTGTACCGTTAAGTACGATATCGTAAGCCTTAGCACGTACTGCACCTGGATCTGACTCTAACTTATCTAAATCTTCGTCCATAGGCATTGTGAATGGATGGTGCATTGCTACCCATCTTTCTTCCTCGTCTGACCATTCAAACTGAGGGAATTCTGTTACCCATAAGAACTTGTAATCATTTTTATCAAGTAAGCCCATCTTATCAGCAAGCTCAACTCTTAATGCACCAAGTACATTCCAAACGATCTTATTTCTATCAGCTGCAAAGAGTAATAAATCACCCTTCTCACCGTCAAGTGCCTTAACTAAGGCATCCATCTCTTCTTCTGTCATAAACTTAGCAAATGAAGACTTATATGTACCATCTTCATTAATAGCGATATAAGCTAAGCCCTTAGCACCATAGCCCTTAGCGAAATCAACTAAAGCGTCGATCTTCTTACGAGGCATGCTGCCCTGACCCTTTGCGTTAATACCACGTACTGAGCCGCCATTTTCAAGAGCTGATGTAAATACACCAAAGCCGCAGTTCTTAACAAGTTCTGATACATCATGAAGTTCCATACCAAAACGAAGGTCTGGCTTATCAGAACCAAATCTATCCATAGCTTCCTGCCATGTCATTCTCTGAATTGGAAGCTGTACATCAACATTAAGTACTTCCTTGAAAAGATGTGCAAGTAATCTTTCGTTAACATCGATTACATCATCAACATCAACAAATGATAATTCCATATCGATCTGAGTAAATTCAGGCTGTCTATCAGCTCTTAAATCTTCATCTCTGAAACATCTTGCAATCTGCATATATCTATCATAACCAGAGCACATAAGCATCTGCTTAAATAACTGAGGTGACTGAGGAAGAGCATAAAATTTACCTGGATGAACTCTTGATGGAACTAAATAATCTCTAGCACCTTCTGGTGTAGACTTAGTAAGCATTGGAGTTTCAATCTCAAGGAAACCTTCATTAGCAAGGAATGCTCTTGTTAATGTAGCAACCTTACTTCTCATAATAATGTTAGACTGAATATCAGGTCTTCTTAAGTCAAGACATCTATACTTAAGTCTAATATCTTCCTTAGTTGAAATATTCTCTTCAATTGGGAAAGGAGGTGTCTCAGATTCTGAAAGAATTCTAAGAGACTCTGCGATAACTTCAATATCACCAGTCTTTAAATTCTCATTTACGGCACCTGAACGCTTATTAACTGTACCCTCTACAGCAATAACGAATTCGTTACGAAGTGTATAAGCTTTATCAAAACCTTCCTTACCAATTACATTTTCATCGAAAAGGATCTGTAAAAGACCACTTCTATCTCTTAAATCTACGAAAATTAAAGCACCTAAATTTCTTCTTTTTTGTACCCAACCCATAACTGTAACTTTTTCTCCAACATTGGCGCTAGATACTTCAGTACATCTATGAGTTCTTTTCAAACCTACCATTGACTCTGCCATGATTAGTTACCTCTTTCTACCTATTTAACTCATCTAATATAAGTCATAAAACACAATCTTTATAATAATAAATTCTTGGCTATTTGTAAAGCAGACTTTAACAAGTTCTAGTGCGTAAAAAATTGTTAAAAATCTAATATTTTCCAATCTTTTTTGCGTTAAAGCGTTGGCTTGATATAGCTATGTTTCTAATGATATAGTATCAAACGATTCAATGAACGAACTACAAATGTCCGTCTTAGAAAGAATATAGTTTAAGGAATGAGAAAATGAAGAATTTTACGAAAGGTCCGATTATACCGCAAATGCTGCTTTTTAGTATACCTCTGGTGTTTACTAATCTATTGCAGGTACTTTTTAATCTGTGTGATGTGGCGGTAGTCGGAAGATTTGCAGGCTCTAATGCCTTAGGAAGTGTTGGCTCTTCAGTTATATTAATCCAGCTCTTTCTTGCCTTTATTATTGGAATGAGCGGTAGTATAAATGTACTTACTGCCCTACATATTGGAGCTAAGAATAAGAAAGATTTATCAGAAACAGTTCACACAAGTATAATAATTAGTTTCTTAGAAGGAGTAGTTATCCTATTAATAGGAATTGCCTTCTCGCCAATTATCCTAAAGCTTTTAGGAACTAAGGAGGAATTAATTAAAGGGGCAATTATTTACGCAAGAATCTGCTCGCTTGGTATGCCAGCTCTTGGTATTTATAATTGGGGAAATGCAGTTTTATCCGCAGCTGGTAACACTAAAAAGCCACTTTATTTTTTATCCATTAGTGGTGTGATAAATATTATTCTAAATTTATTTTTTGTAATTATTTGCCATCTTAGTGTAGCAGGAGTTGCCCTTGCAAGTGTGATTTCCCAATACGCACTAGCAGTTATGATTATTGTTACTATGCTTAAAGAAAAGCAAGACTTTAGACTTGAGATTAAGAAAATAAGAATCACTAAATCAAAGGTTCCAACTATTACTAGACTTGGAATTCTATCTGGCTTTCAAAGTGCAGTTTTCCACTTTGCAAACCTTTTTGTTCAAGCTGGTGTTAATAGCTTTGATGCTACTTTTGTTTCAGGAAATTCTGCTGCCACTAATGCTGACACTATTGTTTTTGAATGTATGGCAGCCTTTAATACAGCAGGCGCTACCTTTGTTGGACAAAACTTTGGCGCTAGAGATAAGAAAAGAATTAAATATAGTTATTTAACTAGCACTCTTTTATCCATGGCACTAGGCCTTATACTAGGCATTCTATTACTACTCTTTGGAAGAGAATTCCTATCTTTATTCTCTTCAGATGCCGCAGTTATAGACGCAGGACTTAATAGGGTAAATATTATGGCACTATCTTTATTCTTATCCGCCCTTATGGATTGTAGTATTGCTGCTTCAAGAGCAATTCACAAAACTGCAATACCAACCTTTATTGTAATTATGGGTTCATGTGTATTTAGAATTTTATGGGTAAAAACTGTATTTGCCTTTATAGGCACTATCCCATCCCTCTATTTACTATATCCATTCTCCTTTATAATTACAGGTGTTGCTGAAATTGCCTACTTTGTTTACTGTTATAAGAAGCTTTATTTTAAATCTGATTCGATAATTAACAGCCATAAATCAAGCTTAGATATGAATGGAAAGCCTTATTTTAAAGAGCATTTGACATAAAACTTATAAAGAAAAAAATCTCTTCTACTGGATAATCCAGTTAGAAGAGATTTTTTATCTTCTTTTACTATTCGTTTTTTAAA
>NZ_JAEEVD010000095.1:0-4185 GCF_016290755.1 Lachnospira sp. | reverse complement strand
AGGAGAAAAATTATGGACATTGGAAATCTAAAAAATAATTACAAATTGTATGAAGGCTTTGAAGGAGAAGAAGAAATAATAATGTTTATAAAGGAAAATCCTTCCGTAAACATTCATATTTGGTGTGGATATTTTGATGAAATATTTAAAGAGGCCAACTTGGAAGGAAAAGGTTGGAAGGGATTTACTAGAGATTATCATCAAGAAGAAGGTGCTTATATATGTGATGATTATGAAATTGATTTAAAGGAATATAGAGAAGATTTATTGCAGTATAGTAATAAAAAATTTGAAAATGAAGAGACTAAGGAAGCTTATAATTTAATATTGGATATTTTAGATTATGCAATAAACAACAATTTAACAGTAATAATGGAAGTAGCTTAGGTAAAGAAATAATAAAACTGATGTTGCAAGAATCACAATACTAATGCTTACTTTAAATGAAAAACATGGGCATAATGTAGTATAATTAAATACAGTGATATTGCTAGAAAGACATTAGAAGTGAGGGACATTATGATAGAGGAAATGAGAAGAGGTTTTGAAACTGCATACATAGATGGTTCAGTTGTGTCTAACGAAAGTTTTAGACCTCAGTTTGTATCTAACAATTATAGAGAGGGAAAGAAAGTTATTTCGTCTATTGAGAATGAACTTCGAGTTTGTGATAGCTTTCAAATCAGCGTTGCCTTTATTACTAGAAGTGGCATCACTCCTTTATTATCCATATTAAAGGAGCTTGAAGAGAAGAATATTCCCGGTCAGATTCTAACAACGGATTATCTTAACTTTAGTGAACCTAAGGCTCTTGAAACAATTCACCAATTAAAGAATATAGAACTTAAAATGTATCACGTACAGGACGGCAAAGAAGGATTTCACACTAAGGGATACATTTTCAAAAAAGAAGAAATATACAGAATAATCATCGGTAGTGCGAATCTTACAGGTTCGGCGCTTACTAAGAATATTGAGTGGAATACAAAACTTGTTTCAACTAAAGATGGTGAGATGACAAAGCAGATCATTGAGGAGTTTAATTGCTTATGGAACTCGCAGGATAGCTTAAGCTTTGAGGATTTTATTGAGAATTATAAAGAAAAGTATCAAATCATAAGCAAGCAACGACAGATTGCTAAGGCTGAAGAATTGGTATCTTTGGAAAAATATAAACTAGAACCTAACAGCATGCAGGTAGGTTTTATTTCTAATCTAAAAAAGATTTTAGAAAAAAATGAAACAGAGGGAAATATGAAAACCAGGGCCCTTTTAATTTCAGCAACAGGTACTGGTAAGACTTACGCTTCAGCTTTTGCCATGCGTGAGTTGGGTTTTAAGAAGGTTTTATTCCTGGTGCATCGTGAGCAGATATTAAAGCAGGCAAGGAATTCTTATAAAAAAGTTTTGCCAAGTACGGTATCTACAGGGCTTTTGTCAGGAAATCATAAGGATTACCATGCCGATTATTTATTTTCAACTGTTCAGACAATGAGTAGAGATGAAATTTTGAATAAATTCGACATCAATAGGTTTGATTGTATTGTGATTGATGAGACCCATAAGGCAGGTGCGCCAACGTATCAGAAAATCATGAAATATTTTAAACCACGTCTTTTTCTTGGAATGACAGCATCTCCAGAAAGAACGGATGGCTTTGATATATATAAGCTTTTTGATCATAATATTGCTTACGAGATTCGCCTTAATCAAGCCTTAGAAGAGGATTTATTATGTCCATTTCATTACTTTGGAATTTCAGATTTATCTATTGATGGAGAATTGATTGACGATAACACAGCCTTTAATAAACTCACCTCAAAGTCTAGGGTGGACCACATTTTAGAACAGGCAAATTATTATGGACATTCTGGGAATAGGGTTAAAGGGCTTATCTTTTGTTCTAGAAATGAAGAGGCTAAACAGCTTTCTGTAGAATTTAATAGCCGAGGTTTAAACACTGTTGCACTTTCAGGTGAGAATTCAGAAAAGGAACGTGAGGCAGCAGTTGCAAGGCTTGAGATGGATAATTTTGAAGAAAATGGACATAAGGCCTTAGACTACATTTTCACTGTAGATATCTTTAACGAGGGTGTTGATATTCCTGAGGTTAATCAGGTTATTATGCTTAGACCTACACAGTCGGCTATTATTTTTGTGCAGCAATTAGGAAGAGGCCTTCGAAAAGCTGACAACAAGGAATATGTTGTTGTGCTTGATTTTATTGGAAATTATCAGAATAACTTCCTGATTCCAATTGCCCTTTCTGGAGATAGAAGCTATAACAAGGATACAATTCGTAAGTATGTAAGAGAAGGTTCAAGGGTGATTCCTGGTTGTTCAACAATACATTTTGACGAAATAACTAGAAAGCAAATTTATGAATCTATCGATAAGATGACAACCAAGAAGAAGATGCTTTCTGAGAAGTATTATCAGATGAAATATAAGCTTGGTAGGATTCCTTCAGTGTTAGATTTTTATGAACATGGTGAAGTTGATCCTATGCTTTTTATAAAATATTCTGGTTCTTATTATGAATTCGTTAAGAGCGTTGATAAGGATTACGTCATAAATTTTAATAAGGAGCAAGTGGATACAATTAGCTTTATATCTAATTTAATAGTTGATGGAAAGAGAATTCATGAGCTTTTAATGTTAAAGGCAATAATTGAAAAGGGAAATATTGAAAAGTCCGATTTTATCAAAAATCTGGAAGCCCAAAATGAAAAGTTTAAAGAAGCAGATTATGAATCAGCTTTAAGAATTATTACAGGTGAGTTTTTATCTGGTTCAGATAAGAAAAATTTTAAAGATGTTGATTTTGTTGATATGAAGACTTTCAATAAGGATTACCTAAAACGAGAAACGGCTTTTTATAATATTTTACATGATTTGTTTTTTAAAAAAGAGTTGGAAAATCTTATAGAATACGGCTTTAGACGATATGAGGACATTTATAAGAATCATGATGATAACAATCTCGTTCTATATGAAAAATATTCCAGAAAAGATGTATGTCGTCTTATGAACTGGGATAAGGATGAGAGTTCAACTATGTATGGATATAGAATTAAGCATAATACTTGTCCTATTTTTATAACTTATGAGAAAAAAGATGATATCTCAGAAAGTACTAAATACGAGGATCAATTTATTAATCAACGAATATTTAGCTGGATGACAAGATCTAGAGTAACTCTTGAAAAAGACGAAGCGCAGAGTATTATTAATTATAAGGATAATAATCTTAAAATTTGTCTCTTTATTAAGAAGAGCGATGGCGAGGGTTCAGACTTTTATTATATGGGAAATGTAAAGCCTATTGATTGGCAACAAAAGACCATTAAGAACGACAAAGGTCAAGACTTGCCTATAGTGAATTTCTTGTTTAGCCTTGATAGAGAGGTTCGAGAAGATATATATGAATATTTGATTAGCTAATTAGCTTTGAATAAAAAGGACAAAATAAAAATAACTATAAAAACGACAGAACAAAATTAATTATAAAAAATGATAGAATAAAATTAACTATAAAACGGGAGGACATATGAAAACAATACGAGTAGTGGCAGCAGTCATAAAGGATAAAAACGCTAACGGTGATCCAATCATCTTTGCAACTCAAAGAGGTTACGGCGATTTAAAAGGTGGCTGGGAATTTCCTGGCGGTAAGATTGAGGAGGGTGAGACTCCTAAGGAAGCCCTTCGTAGAGAAATTATGGAAGAATTGGACACTAAGATTAAGGTGGGCGATTTAATCGATACAATCGAATACGACTACCCAACTTTCCATCTTTCAATGGATTGTTTCTGGTCTGAGATTGAAGAGGGAGACTTAGTTCTTAAGGAACATGAAGCCGCAAAGTGGCTAACTAGTAAGCATTTAGATGAGGTTGCATGGCTACCTGCTGATGTAACACTTATTGAAAAAATAAGACATGAATTAACAGCTTAAAATTAAAAGAGGGGATATTTTTATGAGAAAAGGGAGATTTGCAGGATTATTATTATGTGGAGCGTTAATAACTCTAGCAGCTTGTGGAAAAAATGACGCTAAAAGGGACGATAAGGTGGATAATACATCTACTAATGTAAGCGTTGAAAGTACAAGCTCAGTAGAGGATGTAAAGACAAGCAAATCTAATGAGTCTGAAACTAAAGAGAAGGAATTAAATTCAGCAT
>NZ_JAEEVD010000094.1:0-4193 GCF_016290755.1 Lachnospira sp. | reverse complement strand
TCTATTCATGGCATTATCATCTACCACTAAAACACTGGCATTTTCAGCAACAAAGGACTTCTCTGTACTCTCCTTCTTATCAATAACTCTAGTTTTATTAATATCTCCCATAGGATCGTGATCTACAATAGGCTGTTCTAGGTCAAAGAAGAATTTAGAACCCTTACCATAAATACTTGTAACCTCTAGCTTTGAACCCATTAACTCTAGTAGCTTTATTGTGATATTCATACCAAGCCCTGTGCCCTCTACGTTTCTGTTTCTACCCATGTCTAGTCTTTCAAATTCCACAAAAAGCTTAGATATATTTTCCTCTTCAATACCAATACCAGTATCTTCAACCTCAACGTGAAGTATCAACTTATCCCCTAAATTCTTACCGCTAACTCTTAACCAAACTCCGCCAGTATCTGTATATTTAACGGCATTAGTTAAGATATTAGTTATTACTTGTCTAATTCTTACATCATCTCCATATAATTTCTTTGGAAGATTAGGATCTGCCTCTACAGTAAAGCTTAAATCCTTTGCCTGAGCCTTCCAGCTTATCATATTGACAAGTTCATAAATAAGACCAGAAAGTTCATATTCTATAGGCGCTATTTCCATTTTTCCAGAATCGATTTTAGAAGAATCTAGAATATCATTGATTAGGGATAACAAGGTATTACTTGCAGTGTTAATATCCGCTGCATAAGCCCTAATATCTGCCTCATTACTTTCTCTTAAAATCATTTCATCCATTCCCAAAATAGCATTAATTGGAGTTCTTATTTCATGAGACATCTGAGCTAAGAATCTAGATTTAGTCTGATTAGCATGCTCCGCCTCTTCTTTAGCCTCACGAATCTGATTATATTGTCTATTAATAACTGCTATATTACCCATCTTAGAAAGAAGCCAGGCAAGAATAGCAACAAACATCACGGTATTAACACTTAAGTAAACCTTATAATAGAAACGTTCATATAATTTAGCATTTTTATAAAGCAAGAAAACCGCCTCTTTATAGCTAGTTTCAAGGGAATCACTAACTACCCTAATTCTTAGTTTATGTAATCCATAAGGAATAAATCCATAATTAAGGGTTTCCATGGATGATTGTCTATAATAAGCACCACCATCATCAATACCCTCTAATTCAACATAAACTAAAGGATCAGAAACTGTGTAATTTAATATACAAGGGGTAATAGCAATCTGGCCTATTCCTGCTGGAATACTGTAAACGCCATTAACTAATCTAACCTCATTGTCTCCTTGGCTAAGTTTACTTATGGTTATGGTAAAATGTGTATCTAAATCTCCATAACTGTCTAAATTTAAAACTCTAGCTCCATCATTACAGCAAATATATAATTTGTTGTTTTTTATATAATCAAAGGAATTAGCAACAAGACTTGTATCAAGACCTCGTTTATAATCTAGCAGGGTATAGGTGTAATTCTCTTCATTAGCTAATAAATCCTGTTCATTAACTACAAACATACCACAGCTAGAACTAACATAAGCATTTCTATTCTTGTCTATGTAAATGTCATAATTATTCGAATATGGGAAATTATTCAATCTCCTAATCTCCCCCGTATTCTTGTGATAATAAATGTCATTACTTGTAACATATAAACGACCATCATAGCAATCCACTATCTTTAATATGATTTGAGAGGCAAGTCCATCCTCCTTACTAATGTGATTAACTATTTTATCCTCTCTAATTTCATAGACCCCCGCTCCATCTGTTCCAATATAAATTCGAGATTCTTGCTCTCCTGTAACATCATCTCCTTCAACCTCCTCAAAGGCAGAAAGGATTTTGGTAACTTCAATTCCATCTTCACTTCCAAGGGTTTTTACAACTCTTCCATCTTCTATAAAACTAATACCTAAATCAGAAGCCGCAAGGATTCTTCCATCAGATAGCTCCATAGTAAATCTAAAATATTCACCTAAAACACCAGAATCATTTGAATTATAATTTATAACGCTTCCATCATCCTTTATGGCTATAAGACCTAAATCACCATTACAACTTACCCACAAAGTCTTATGACTATCTTTTAAAATGTGTCTAACCCTAATGCCATCAAAAATATCAAACTTCTCGTTTTCAATAACATTTCCATTAGAATCCACTGTAATAATTCCAGTATCTGTAGCTAAATAAATAGACTTACCATCTACATAACAACAATTAACCGTACTTGTACTTACACCCTTTGTGGATATAACATCAACAAAAGGATTTAGAGATAGCTTTAAAACTCCTTGTGTAGCAGAAGCAAACCAAATATTATTTTGTTTATCTACAATCATTCCTCTTACAGAATCATTAAAATCATATCTAGATAAATCCTCAAAGACACTGCTTTCTGATAAGTAGCCGATTCCAGTTTCTGCACTAATAAAGCAACCTTCAAAGGCAGTGCTATAGTTTATGTAATTGATATTAGTTAGATCCCCTGTACTAATATACTCAAAGGTTGTAAATTGGTTATCTACAAAACTTGCCTTTTCAATAATATTAGAACTAGTGCCTATATAGAAGCAATTTTCATTAGAGGAATATTCAATAGAAGTGTATTCATATTCTGGATTTGATGAAGAATATAGGCTCACCAAATTATCGGAATCAAGAACAAAGACTTCTCCATCCTTATTGACTCCGCAAATTTTTTCTGATCCAAAAGAGCAAATACTATCCGCATAGCTAGTCTCTTCGATTTTGTCCATATTGGTAATTACAAATGTATCATCTGTATAATTAGCTTCATTTTCTTTGTTATATACAAGATTTATCTTCGCTAGATAAGAGGCAGTTGCCACATATAAATGTCCATTGCCATCATCACACATGTCTCTTATGGAATCTGAACATAAGCCCTCATCTGTAGTAAAAAATCTAAGTTCATCTCTTTCGTAATTATAATAAGCTAAACCGCTATCATTAGTTGCTATCCAAAGCCTATCTAAATTATCTATCATTAATTTTTTTACATTAGCAATTCGATCATCTAAATCATAAAGGGAATAGTTTATTCCATCATATCTATACAAGCCAGAATAAGTTCCTACATAAATATAGCCATCTCCAGTTTGTGCTATATCATTAATCTGTGCTGTATTTAAGCCATTTTCAATACCATAACACATGCCAGTATAGTTAACATTTATATTAGAATTAACATTATCCTTAACCACTGTACTAGAACTTACTGCATCTAGAGTTATACTATCAACTAAGTCCGCAGTAACTACTTTTTTTGCAAGGTTAGAGCCCACCGCCATATAGGAAGCCAATAGTGGAATTATGAGGATTATTATTAACTTCTTCTTATTCTTCTTTAAATTATTCTTCTTTAAAGCTCTTTCGTATCTTTTCACTTCATATTTATGTCTTATCTCTGCCCTACGTTTACTATTCTGCTCTAAAAATTCTTCATCCTGTCCTAAATTTAGCACAATTCCTTCTTTTCTAAAGGCCTCTACTGCAGTGACCATAAACATTAAAGTTATTAGCTTATCTGGAAGATTGACAATAGATTCACCTAAAATACAACAAATCGCCTTAACATTAATTCTAAAATAAGTCATTTCAACCAAGGCATCTCCCCAGATATTACCGGTCATGCCGTCTTTTAAAAACATATTTATAGGTGTGGAGAAAAGAACGGTTGTAAAACTAGCTGCCAAACCAGTTACAATTACTGTAAAGAGATAATTAGACTTATCCTTATCGTATAACATTTTACCCACAACAATTCCCCCAGCAACACTTACAATGGCATATAATAACTCGCTGGGATTTCCTATTGCAAATATTAAATTCATAGCCAGACCTGCAAATGCACCGGCAAGAGGGCCTAAAACTATACTCACTAAATAAGTGCCATAGGCATCCATATAAAATGGCAAATAAAGATTAGTGGCTATAATTCTACCCATACAATTAAGTATAATTCCAATTATAATCATGGAAACACTATACTTATTCACATGAAATTTGTATTTATCCATTTTCTCCTCACTTTGTTCACGTTACAGTTACAAATATTATAACATAATTAGTATTGTTTTTCATCTATTGATATATATATGAGAAGAATTGCTTAAAATTCTAAACAATAATTGACTCTCCCACATACTCGTGCTATAGTCTGCTATTGGATGGTATTCGAAAGAAGCTGTACCGA
>NZ_JAEEVD010000050.1:0-20027 GCF_016290755.1 Lachnospira sp. | reverse complement strand
CTAGGTTTCCCACCAATCTTTCGGGGGTTTTCAGGGTGATTTTTGCCTGAAATCTTACAATCCCCTAAATAAAGTCACTGAAGCTTTAAAATCCCTAGGAAATTCACACCTCCAAATCAGGTTAAAATTAGTGGAAATTGACCTAACTTGCTAATTTTTCCCAATACGGCCACAAAATCTTCCGGATAGTTTTATCACAAGAATTTTTCTTGTGCCTAAATTTCTAGCCGGTTGAGAAAAAGTCACAGTGCGTAAATATCTTGAATATTATTCCCAACTTATCTAACAATAGCCTGTGCCTTAATCGTTGAAATCTCGGTTCTACAGCCACAAATCGCTTAAAACAAGCTAGCTATACCCCACAAGGCCTGTGCCTTTTCTGCGTTAATAATAAGCAAGTAGGCACAAGCCCCAATTTCTCCATATCCGGTAGTGTCTATAATCCGAGAAATCTTAAGCAAGTAGGCACAAGCCCCAATTTCTCCCCATCCGGCAGTGCCTACAGTCCCGGAAAACTTAAGCAAGTAGGCACAAGCCCCAATTTCTCCCCATCCGGCAGTGCCTATAATCCCCAAAAACTTAAGCAAGTAGGCACACTATGCCCGCCCGTTCGCCACCTAAATTCCCCCAATTTCTCCACATTCCCCCTTTTCATTTCAAAAATCTTATGTTATTATGAATTTAGAATATATGCGAATAATTTAATATTAAACGAAAACAAGCTTAACACGTATAGTTAGGGGACACTAGAAAGATACGTAGGTGGAGAATATGGAGAAGAAGAGTTTTCAAGCTAAATCGTTAGTAGGATTGGTGATGGCTACTATTTATTTGTCATGTGTGCTATTATCGTGTCTTACTTTTTTTGATGTAGCGAACGCAAAAACAAAGGCCTATGGTGCAAATTCTGTTATTGCATATGGTCATGTTACCGATGGTGTAACAAATCTAAGGTTTAGATCATCTATGGATACTAGTAATACAAGCAATGTTATTACTAAAGTCAATGGTGGTAAAACCATGGATATTTATGGAACAGAGTCAGATTCAAGCAACTATGAATGGTTATATGTTGCTATGAATATCAATGATTCATACACATATGGATATATTGCTGCAGAGTATGTAACAATCGATTCCTATGTGGAGAATTCTACTCAAACTACTGATGAAAGTTTCGAAGACTATCTAACACGTCAAGGATTTCCAGAAAGTTACAAATCCGCATTAAGACAATTACATGCAAAATATCCTAATTGGGTATTTATTGCAGACAAGACAGGTGTTGATTGGAATACACTTCTTGCCAATGAAAATGTAAAGGGAAGAAGTTTGATTTATTCTTCAGCAGCAAGTTCTTGGAAGTCAACGGCAGAAGGTTGTTATGACTGGAATACTGGTACATATGTGGAACTTGATAGTGGCGGATGGGTTCAGGCCTCACCTGACCTTGTGGCATATGCCCTAGATCCTAGAAATTTCTTAACAAGTAATTACATTTTCATGTTTGAGAAATTATCATACAATTCAGTTTTACAAACATCTTCAGGTTTATCAAGCATTATATCAGGAACCTTTATGGAAAATTCAAGCCATGATTTATCCTTTGAAGGAGTTTCCTATAATTATAATGACGCCCTATTTTTAGCGGCAAGAAGATCAGGTGTAAGCCCATATCATTTAGCTTCTAGAATAATTCAGGAACAGGGAACACAAGGAACTGGTTCAAGTATTTCTGGAAACGTTAGCGGATATGGTGGACTATACAATTACTATAATCAAGGCGCTTATAAGACAAGTAGCGCAAGTGCAGTGGTTAACGGACTTATTTACGCTAATAGATCAGATTCAGCAAGTCTTAGACCTTGGAACTCAAGAATGAAATCAATTGTTGGTGGAGCCATTATACTTGGCAAAAATTATATCAATAAGGGACAGGATACTATTTACTATGAAAAATTTGATGTAACTAATTTCTATCATCAGTATATGACAAATATTCTTGGAGCTAGGTCTGAAGCGGTGACCGCAAGTAAGGCATATACAGATACTATGAAGCAGAATACTAGCCTAGTTTTTGAAATTCCTGTTTATGAAAATATGCCTGAGTCAATCTGTGATTGTCCAGTTGGTAGCGGTAGCGTAAATAACAAGTTAAGCTCCCTTTCAGTTTCAGGTCAGAGCCTAACACCAAGCTTTAATAAGGACACTACAAGCTATTCTGTAATCGTGCCAAACAACGTAGCAAGCGTTGATATTAGTGCACAGGCCATAGATTCAGGAGCAGCAGTAAGTGGAACAGGCACAGTTAGTTTATCTGAAGGAGAGAACAATTTTACAATAAATGTAAGGGCTCAAAACGGAAGTGTAAGGTCTTATTACATAAAGATTGTAAGAGAATCTAGTCAAAGCTCAGGAAGCATCGGAGATACAAGTTATAAAACGAGCCTATCCATAAGTAATAGTCGAGTATCGGGAATAGGCATTGGCTCTGATGTTGGAAGTGTGTTAGAAAATGTATCTATAACCGGCGGTTATGGAAAAATTTGTGATAAAAATGGCAACGAGAAGACGGGTAGAGTTGCCACTGGGGACAAATTAAACATTTATGATAACAACGGAAATATCAAGACTTCACTTTGCGTTGTGATTTATGGAGACATTAACGGTGATGGAGTTGTTGATTTGCTTGATATAGTAAGGCTTAAGAAGTACATAGTAGGCAGCATTAGTTTAGACAGTGAGTACTTAGAGGCCGCAGATGCTAATAGAAATGGAAGCTCAGACATATTAGATATTGTTGCTATTAAGAAACACATTACTGGTAGCAAGTATATCGTAGAGTAGCTTCTGCATAATGCAAAACTAGAGGGCTTAAAAACGAGGGGAGAATAAAAATGAGAAAGAGAGAAGGACATACTAGATTATTAAGCACAATAATTGCTTTTTTACTTGTCTTTGTAAGTATATTTGCTGGGCAGAATTTAAAGGATATTAAGGCAGCGCAAACTGCCAACATATCCATTAGTTCAGCCTCAGCCACAGTAGGGGAGAGCGTAACTGTGACATTGACCATTAGTGCAAGTTCTGAGGTTTATGCCACACAGCTCTATCTTTCCTACGACACAAACATTTTGCAATATGTTTCAGGCTCCGCAGATACTAGCGGCGCTGGAACTCTTGGCTTAGTTAATACAGACACTTTCACAAGCAAGAGCTTTAACTTCACCTTTAAGATTGTGGGAGTTGGAACTTCAAGCGTGTCAGTTACTGGAAATACAAGACTTATTGATGGCAACGAAGAGGATATGACAGTTTCAAGCTCAAAGGGCAGTGTTACAGGAAAGGCCGCAGCTAATTATTCATCAGATAACACACTAAAATCTTTAAAGATTAGCCCTGGCGTGCTTTCGCCTGCATTTTCATCATCCACAACTTATTACACCACTAGCGTGGATGCAGATGTGGAAACTTTAGTGGTTAATGCTGTTGCAAATGATGCAAATGCCACAGTTTCAGTAAAATACGCAAACCTAGACATGGGCGCTAATGAGACCTATGTAGTAGTTACAGCGCAAAACGGTGACACAAAGACTTACACAATTGCAACTACAAGAGGGGATGCAACGGAAACTGAAAACACAACTGAGGAGGAAAGCCAGTCAGAGACCGAGGAAATTGTTGAAAGGGAAGTGTCAATTGACGGCACAATTCAGCTCTATGATGCAAACTACTTTGTGGCAAGCGATGCAGCGGATGTTTCAAAGGCAGAGGCTAAGGGCATGGTTTCAAAGGCTTATAAGTGGTATTTTTATCTATCACTCTTTTGCCTAGCAGTGGTGCTACTTGCAGCAATCATTATCATTAGCATTCTAAGCGTGAGATTATCAAAGCTTGGTGCTAATAAAGACGAATCTGAAGAAGATGAGCCTAGTGAAGCGGCCGAGTCTAGTGAAATGGCTGAGCCTAGTAAAGTGGCCGAACCTAGTGAAGAAGATGAGCCTAGTGAAGAAATCGAATTAACAGAAATCGACAAAGATGAAAAATAAAAAAGTTTCCATCAAAGCCGCATAAATACTGAATTAATTTTATAAAAAAATAAAAGGAAACTGTTTTTATAAAAGCAGTTTCTTTTTTATTTAAAATCATTTATAATCAGCTTAGGGACAAGGGTAGACAATAATTTGAGGCATGTAAAGCGGACATTCGGAATCCGCTTCGCTACTACCTCATGTTTGTCTTAATGGAGGTTTTATATGGGTTTAGAAAATATTACAAAGAAAATACCGCTTAATAATGACTGGCAATTTACTAAAAATTACAGTGATGAGCTTTTAGATAGGGACTGTAATCTAGAATTAGAGACAGTTAGAATTCCACATACAGTAGTAGAGACTCCTTTTAATTATTTTGATGAGTCGGTTTATCAGATGCTTAGTGGTTACCGTAAGGTTTTTAGTGCTAAGAAGGAATGGAAAGATAGAAGAGTTAGCCTTAATTTTGCTGGGGCAGGACATAGAGCAAGCGTCTATTTAAACGGTAAATTAATCGGTGAGAACAATTGCGGCTACACTGCATTTTCCTATGACATAACAGATTATCTTGATTACGAGAAGGACAATATCTTAGTAGTAAAACTGGATTCAAGGGAGAGCTTAAACATCCCGCCTTTTGGCTATGTTATTGACTACATGACTTACGGCGGAATTTATAGAGAGGTCTATCTTGAAGTGACAGACAAGCTCTTTATTGAGGATGTTTATTTAAAGCCAGAGATTGTGGGTGAGATTGAATTTTTAACGGAAGCCCTTAAACAACAAGAAAAGTTTAAGGCTAGCAAAGCCAAGGCAAGACTAGGTTTTGAGACAGTTATAAAGAATTCAAGTAAGACAAATGATGTCTCTTTTTTACATAGCACAATTCTTAGATATGAGATCTTTGATGGGGAAAGGCTTTTGAATAAAAAGGACATGAGCCTTTTAGAAACACTTGATGGCGCTTTCCTTATGGATGCTAAAAAAGAGGGTGCAAGCCTAAAGGAATCTCTTGAACTAGACAATATCAATGTCTGGGATGTGACAAATCCTAAGCTTTATAAGGTTAGAGTTAGCCTCCTTGATAAGGACTATGTGCGAGATTTTAAAGAGTATAAGATTGGCTTTAAGAAGGCAGAATTTAGAGATACAGGCTTTTATCTTAATGGCAGAAAGTTAAGAATTAGAGGCCTTAACAGACATCAAAGCTATCCATACGTGGGCTATGCCATGCCAGATAGCATGCAAAGACTTGATGCCAAGATTTTAAGAAAAGAGCTAGGAGTTAACACAGTTCGTACCTCTCATTATCCTCAGTCAAAGGCCTTTATTGAGCAGTGTGACGAACTAGGACTTCTTGTATTTACTGAGATTCCAGGTTGGCAGCACATTGGAGATGAAGACTGGAAGGCTCAGGCAGTGGAAAATGTAAGAAACATGGTGCTTCAGTATCGAAATTATACTTCTATCATTCTTTGGGGCGTGCGAATTAATGAATCCGTGGATGATGACGAGCTTTATACAAAGACTAATAAGCTAGCAAGAGAGCTGGATTCTACAAGAGCAACTGCAGGTGTTAGATATTTAAAGAAGAGTTCTTTCCTTGAGGATGTTTACACTTATAACGACTTCCTCCACGATGGCACTAACGACGGTGTGGATGCCAAGAAGAAGGTGACTTCTGACATGTCAAAGGCCTACATGATTAGTGAGTTTAACGGCCACATGTTTCCAACAAAGTCCTATGACTGCGAGGAGCATAGACTAGACCATGCCCTTAGACACGCTAAGGTCTTGAATGATTTTTATAAAAATGAAGACATTGCCGGAGCTATTGGCTGGTGTATGTTTGATTACAATACTCATAAGGACTTTGGAAGTGGCGATAGAATTTGCTATCACGGAGTTTTAGATATGTTTAGAAATCCAAAGATGGCAGCTTACGTCTATGCTTCAGTGCAGGGTGTAAATCCTGTGCTTGAGATAAGTTCCTCTTTTGATATTGGTGAGCATCCAGCAGGCATGAGAGGTAACACCTACATTTTCACAAACTGTGACAGTGTAAAAATGTATAAAAACGACATTTTTATTAAGGAATACACTCACAAGGATTCAGAATATAAGAATTTGAAAAATGGCCCAATCCTTGTAGATGACTACATTGGTGACGCTTTCATTACTGGAGAAAATTTATCTAAAAAGCAAAGTGATAGCTTAAAGAAATGCTTTAATTATGTGGCAAGATTTGGTATGAATCACATGCCAAAGGAGATTTATCTTGAGGGCATAAAGCTAATTACAATTTATCATCTTAATTATGCTAAGCTTTACGAACTCTATCAGAAGTACGTTGGCAACTGGGGTGGAGAGTCTACTAAGTTTAGATTTGATGGTTATAAGAATGGTGAGCTTGTAATTTCAAGGACAAAATCTACAGCTACAAAGCTTCACCTTGAACTAGATGTTTCAAGCACAGAATTAGTGGATGACGAAACTTATGATGTGGCTGAAATTAGAGTGATGGTAAAGGATGAGAATGGCAATCAGGCAGTGTTCTTTAATGACAATCTTCCAATAACAATTAAGGGAGAAGGTCTTGAAATAATTGGACCTGAAAGTGTAAAGATTCTTGGTGGTATGGGTGGAACTTACCTAAAGACCACAGGAATTAAGGGAAAGACAGAAGTTACAATAAATATGCCATATGGCTGGGATAAGGATTCTAAGACGGTAGAATTTAGCATTTCCTAATAAAAAACTACTCTTATTGATTTATCCAATAAGAGTAGCTTATATTTTTGTAAAAAATTTACCAACCTTAGTCATCCACCTCAGGTAATTTCACATTATCGGCCTGTTCCTCGTATTCCTTAGCAATGTCATTATAGTTGCTAGCCATTTCATCATCCCCATCTTCTTCTGCTTCAAGGGCTAGTTTTTTATAACATCTTGAAAGAGAGTAGCGTGGGGTATCGGTGCAGGCATGGATATCAATAATGCTTGCAGTTTCATTGGCAGCATTTATAAACCAAAGAATGGCCTGCTCGTAATCTAGATTATCCTCATAGTAGTAGCCAAGCTCAAGACAGGTCTCTGCACTTGGGTTGTCACAAAGCTCTAAGGATACTAGCTTGAAGAAATTATCAAAATCATTTTCAAGCCTATAGACATGTATTAGCGCCACGCGGATGTACTTTAGAGTGTCCTCTTTATAGTAGTTAGAGCGTGACATTTTCTCCAAATAAGGATGAGCCTTTAGAAAATCCTGACGGTCACCGGAAATAAATAGCTCCTTAATAAACATGCAAAGGGCATAGTCAAGGAAGGTAACCCCAGAATCTAGGGATTTGTAGTAAATGTCAAAATCCCTTTTGGAATGATTAGATATAGGCCTATGACTAATGCTTATGTCACTATCAAAAATTACAGGATCAAGGCGCACTGTCTCATGGATTGGCGAAATCCAAGTAAACTGTCGAATGCGCTTATAAAGCTTTGCCCTGCGCTCAGTTTTAAAGTTATAGCTGGTGTTGTATTTTGAGTCGTTGACATAAAGGAAGGTGACCATCTCGATTTCTGGCATCATAACCTCCTTAAGCTTTAATAGCATTTCAAGATTGTCAGGGGTTAGGACCTCATCCGCATCTGCGCTAAAAATGTAGTCACAACTACATTTTGAAAAGGCAAAATTTCTAGCAGCACTAAAGTCGTTGACCCACTTAAAATCATAGATTTTATCAGTATATTCTAGAGCAATTTCCTTTGTAGCGTCTGTGGAACCAGTGTCTACCACGACGATTTCGTCAAAGGCAGGCTTGTAGGAATCAAGACATTCTCTAAGGCATTTCTCTTCATTTTTCACGATTAAACATAGACTAAATGTTGTCATAAAAGACCTCCGAAGAATATTCAGCTTTGTTTACATTTTCTATACTAATTTTATAACAAATATAGAAATTTAACAATATGATTATGTGCTATAATGGTCTAAAACTAGTATGTTAGTATATGTAAATTTGACTTAGAAGATTGGAAATTACTATGTATGTTATTGTAAAAAATGTTCTTAGAATATCAGTAAGAAATCTGGTGGAATTTTTGTGCACCAGTGGAGATATAGACAAGCGAAGTACAGGAATATCAGACGTTCATGCCATGCAGGAGGGCGCAAGAATCCATAGGAAAATTCAGCATGCCGCAGGTTCTGCATATCACGCAGAAGTCCCTCTTAAGATGGAGTTTAATCAGGTGACAAATTTTGGAAATCCTTATGTCATTCAGATTGAGGGAAGAGCAGACGGCATTATTGCTGATATTGTAGAGGATGAGGAGGGCAATAAAACTCCCCTAGGTCCTGTTACTGTGGATGAAATTAAGACTATGCAGTCAGGCATTACAAAACTAAAGGAGCCCGTTTATGTTCATAAGGCACAGGCCATGGTCTATGCTTATATTTATGCTACAAAAAATGAGCTAGATTCCATAACAGTTCAGATGACTTACTGCAATCCAGAGACAGAATTTACAAAAAAATTCGTGGAGGAATATACTTACGAGGACCTTTCTAGCTGGTTTAATAAGCTTTTATTAGATTTTAAAAAATGGACAGACTTCCTTTTAGATGAAAGAGCAAGACGAAATGAATCCATTAGAAATTTATCTTTTCCTTTTGAATATCGCGAGGGTCAAAAGGCCATAATTTCTAGTGTCTATAGAACTATAACAAGTAAAGAGCATATGTATATTCAGGCACCGACAGGTGTTGGTAAGACTATTTCTACAGTTTATCCTTCTGTTCAGGCTATGGGGCGAGACTATATTGATAAGATTTTTTATCTCACTTCTAAGACTATAACTAGAACGGTAGCAGAGGATACCTTTGAGATATTAAGAAATAAGGGCCTTTCCTTTAGGGCAATTACTTTAACTGCTAAGGAAAAGATTTGTCCACTTGATGAGTGCGAATGTAACCCTCAGGTTTGTCCTTATGCTAAGGGGCATTATGACAGAGTTAATATGGCAGTTTATGACATGATTACTCATGAGAAAACCATAACTAGAGATGTGGTTTTACAATATGCTAAGGAGCAGACGGTATGTCCTTTTGAAATGGAACTAGATGCAAGCTACTGGTGTGATGGCATAATTTGTGATTATAACTACGTTTTTGATCCAGATGCTTGCCTTAAGAGATACTTTGCAGAGGGCAATAAGGGGGATTACTGCATCCTTGTGGATGAGGCCCACAACCTAGTGGATAGGGCTAGAGATATGTATAGTGCAAGGCTAATTAAAGAGGACTTCTTAGAGGTTAAAAAGCTACTAAAGGATCCTTCTGAGAAAAAAATTGTGTCTGCTATTAATAAATGTAACAAGGAACTTATTGAGTTAAAGAAAGAGGCCAAGTCCTTTAAAAAGCTAATTTCCTTTGGAAAGTTTAGTTTAGCCCTAGAGCGTCTTGGAGGTGTTCTTATGAAATATTTAGAGCGTCAAAAGGGCAAGCCAGTTTACCCAGAACTACTGGATTTTTACTTTGATATTAGACATTTCCTAGCTATGGAGGATATTGCCGATGAAAAATATGTGCGTTACGTGGAGGAGGATGAAAGGGGAAATTTTGTAATAAATTTATCTTGCATTGACCCTTCAGGAAACATAAGCACTAGACTAGGTCAGGTAAAAAGCGCAATTTTCTTTTCTGCAACCCTACTTCCAATTAATTATTACAAGGAAATGATTACAGGAAAAGTGTCTGATAAGGCGATTTATGCTAACTCTCCATTTGATAAGGATAAGAAGAGAGTTATTGTTGCAAGGGATGTAAGTAGCAGATATTCTAGAAGAAATGAGACAGAGTATCGAAAGATTTGCAGCTATATTGATGGTATGGTTAAGGCAAAACCCGGCAAGTACATGGTTTTCTTCCCATCCTTTGCCTTTATGGAAAAGGTTTATGACCTCTACACTAATTACTATCTTAATCCCTTTGACCCTGAGGTTAATGTAATTATGCAGTCTAGCAAGATGTCTGAAATTGAGAGAGAAGAATTTTTAAAAAATTTCACATCTAAGGAAGACTCCCTTTTAAACGTTACATTTGCCTTCTCCTTAGAAGACGGGAAACTAAGTGATGCTCTTAAAGTGGATGATAAATTTGATAGGGCTAATTTAAAGCGAGACATTAAGTCTTTAGTAGGCTTTTGCGTCCTTGGAGGTATATTTTCAGAAGGAATTGACCTAAAAGAGGACAGCCTTATTGGAACCGCCATTGTAGGTACGGGAATTCCTATGATTTGCAGGTCTAGAGACATTATTAAGGACTACTTTAACGACAACAAGAAGGATGGCTATTCCTATGCTTATGTCTATCCTGGTATGAATAAGGTCTTGCAGGCAGCAGGCAGGGTTATTAGAACCGCCGATGATGAGGGGGTTATTTTACTTCTTGATGACAGATTCCTAACCCCTGAGTACGAGGCCCTTTTCCCAAGGGAGTGGGACAAGGTTTATCCTATAAACAAGGATTATTTGGAAAATGTTGTAAAGGACTTCTGGGGCATTAAATAGTTAAAAAATTAGATTATCGTCTATTGTGATAAAATATAAAATATGTTATCATTGTTATAGATTATGGCGTGAAAAAATCTATAGAGACAAGAAAATGATTCTAATGCGAGGAGTTCACATGGAAGATACAGAATTTGAAAAGCTTATTGGGCAATACATCAAGCGTAAGGCCGACAGAAATGAGTGGATGGCACTTGGTTTTGATGAATTCCAATGTATGGAAATTAATAGGGGTTTGGAAAATGGAGTAGATGTATCGATTTATTGCAATCCGGAATTTAACGCGGCTAGCATGAAATCTCTTAGACTAGGTCTTGAAGAAGGGATGGATGTTCGCCCTTTTGCTGCGCCTGAGTTTGACTACATGCAAATGGAGGAAATAAAGGAAGCAATTAGAGCAGGAATCGATATTGAAGATGTGTGTAATCCACATTACTCGAATTCAGTTATTAGAGAAATTCGTCTAGCTAGAAAGATTGGTTATGACATTTCTAGGTTTGCAAAATCTGGCTATTCTGGCGAGGTTTTAAGGCAGATTAGAATGGCAAAGAAAGACGATTTAGATATTGATTTTTTTGTAAAGGACAATTACGATGCCTTTCAGCTTAACGAACTGCGATTAGGTATAAAGTCTTGCGTAGATGTGACGAAATATATGCTGCATGAATACACTGGCGAGCAAATGGAGCAGTTAAGAATAGGCCTTGAAAATGGTATCGATATCGAAGTTTATAATCAGTTAGGGTTCTCATCCGGCCAAATGAAGGAAATTAGGCTGGGTCTTGAAGCGGGAATAGATGTTGCATCTTATGCTGATCCTTTTTATGATGCAGTTACCATGAGGGAAAAAAGAGAACAATTAGAGCGAGGAGATTCTAAAGAAGAACCTACTCTTAATGATTTGCAAAGTCAAGAAATACTACTTGGACTTACTAGTGGTGTGGACGTCAGTTTATATGCGGATGCAAGATATAGCTTTAAACAGATGGAAGCCATTAGATTGCGTTTAGAAAGAGGCGAGGATGCTTCAGATCTTTTGATTTATGCAAATTAGTTTTCTTATAACCTTTAGTGTGTATGTAAAGGGGGTGAGCAGGTGGACGATACAATTGAAAATGTAGAGAATGGTAAAGATATTCAAATACAGTTATCAGACGATAGAATGGAGGCTGCAATTCAATTATCTAAGCCTGACTCAAAAGAAAGCGATTATACCCGCGATGAGGTTTTAAATAAGCTTGCGGAAGTGGGTATAAAAACTGGAATTGACGAGGAAAAGATACTTGAAATTGTAAGCCAAAAACAATTTGGACAATTTTTCATAATCGCAACAGGTAGACCTGTGGAAGCCGGCGAAGATGGTTTTTATGACTATTTCTTTGATGTAGATATGGCTGGAAATGGCGGTAGCAAGCCTACTATTAGAGAGGATGGATCAATAGATTTCTTTAGTAACACTCTTTTTGTAAAGGTTAAGGAAGGAGATTTGCTATGTAAATATCACGAGCCAACAAAGGGTAACTTTGGCTTTGATGTTTTAGGTAAGTTACTAGTTCCAAAGCCTGGAAAACCAGCACCAAGAATTAGAGGCAAGGGCTTTATAGTTTCTGAGGATGGCCTCGATTACTACGCTGCAAAGACGGGTAAGGTTGAATTTAGAAACTATGATTTAAATATTAGTGATGTCCTTGATATTAGCGGAGATGTGGACTTAAGCGTTGGTAATATTGACTTTGACGGGGATATTAATATTTCCGGTGGAGTAAGATCTGGTGTTAATATTAATGCCATGGGAAATATTTATATTAGCGGCTTTGTTGAGGGTGCTAATATTAAGTCTAAGAAGGACATTATAATTAAGGATGGCTGTAATACTAAGGGAATTGGTAAGATCGTGGCAGATGGCTGTGTTCAGGCTAGATTCTTTGAAAATACATTTGTATTTTGTAAGGGTGACATAAAGGCAGATTACATTCTTAATTCCACAGCCGTAGCTTATGGAAAGGTCTATGTTTCAGGTAACAGAGGCTCTATTATTGGTGGTGATGTCACAGGAGTTTTAGGCGTTGAGATGGAGGAATGCGGACACGAGACTAATGCTAAGACTGTTGTTAGAGTTGGCGCCACTAAGGAAATTAGGCATGAATATGCGGAATGCATTATGAAAATAAAAGAGATAGATTCAGCTATAGATACCTTTGATCAGGCCCTTGAAAAGATTGCTCTTTTAAAGGAAGCTGAATCAGACAAATATAATAAGGATATGGAGACTAGAATTTTCCAATCTAAGATTGTAAAGAAAGCGGAGAAGTCAAAGGCAGAGGCGAGAAGTAAAGAGCTCTTTTCAATGATTAGAGAGTCGGAAAGATCAGTGGTTAAGATAGAGAAGAACTGTTATCCGGGCTGTCGAATTATTATGGATGATAAGAGTTATATTCCAACTACCGTTTTTGAACACATTTTAGTAAAGAAATCGCAAAATGCTATTAAGTTAATAGATTATGATGATGATTGATAGTAAGGCGTGTTTTGTAACATTTTTACATGAATAACTTTAGAAATTTAGAAAACCACTAGTTGAGAATGCTAGTGGTTTTTTTTAAGGCCTAAAAGTAGTATTATTATAGATGTAAAAAATGAAATCTGAAGGAGTTATGATGATTGAGAACATAGTATCTATCGAGCTTCCGGTGCATGAAAAGCTTGTAATTAAGAAGAGACGTCTACAGCCTGAAGGGCTTAGTAAAAAGGAGCTATCAAAGCTTCCTAGATTCTCTTTAGTTACTGGAATTCATGGGGATGAGCTTGATGGACAGTATATTATTTTTGAATTAATAAGACATATTAAAATGCATGAGGACAAACTAAAGGGTATCATTGACATTTACCCATGTGTTAATCCTTTAGGACTTGATAGTGGATACCGCGGAATTCCTATGTTTGACCTAGACATGAATAGGGTGTTTCCTGGTATGAGTAATGGCGCTTTTGCAGAATATGCAGCTGCAAATCTAGTTAATGACATTATAGGGTCTGACATGTGCCTTGATATTCACTCAAGTAATAAATTCGTAAAGGAAATGTTACAGGTCCGTCTAAATGATGATAACGAGGAGAAGTTACTTCCTTTCGCAAAGTCACTAAATGCTGACTTTGTCTGGGTTTATTCTTCCCTTCCGGTAAGAGAGGCAACCCTTTCTTATTCCTTAAATCATCTTGGGGTGCCAACTATGGTAGTTGAGATGGGCGTTGGTAATAGAATTAGTAAGAGCTACTGTAAGCAGCTTTTTGAAGGTGTACTAAACTTACTTAAGCAAGTAGGTGTCTGGGATGGGGATACTAAGCCGGTTAAGGAACCTATTGTTTCTAAAGAGGGTGAGGTTACCTTTATTAGTGCTCTAGAATCTGGACTTTTTGTGCCTAATATGGAAAATCTTGGAGAGATTTCTATTGGCAGTCACATAGGAGATATTATTGAACCTATTGAAGGACGCATTTTACAGCATTTAGAGTCGCCGGTGGATGGAATTATATTTACTATTAGAGAGCATCCGGTAGTTTATAAGGGTGCGCTACTTTGCAGAATTTATCATAAGGATTAGGAAAAATTAATGGTTAAAGAAACAGTTTTTAGCTTAAAAGGCTTATATCGTGAAGATTTTAAAATCGAGGCTTATCGTTTCGGACAGGGAGAGAAATCTGCGGCCATTGTAGGGGCTCTTCGTGGAAATGAAATGCAGCAGCTCTACATTTGCTCACAGCTTATTAAGACTTTAAAGTACTTAGAGGCTCACGGGGCAATTACTCACAATCATGAAATTGTTGTGATTCCAAGCGCTAACAGCTTTTCCATGAACATCGAGAAGAGATTTTGGGCTATTGATAATCAGGATATAAATAGACAGTTCCCAGGAGATGAAACTGGGGATACTACAAAGCAGATTGCAGCTGCTATTTTTAATAGAGTAAAGGGTTATAGTTATGGCATTCAGTTTGCCTCTTTTTACATGCCGGGAGATTTTATTCCTCATGTAAGACTTATGGATACTGGCCATCAAAATGCATCTCTTGCCAACCTTTTTGGCCTTCCTTATGTAATTATTCGAAAGCCAAAGCCTATGGATACAGTAACTCTAAATTATAATTGGCAAATGCAGGGCACGAACGCATTTTCAATATACACTAATAGCACTGACTTAATTGATGAAACTTCGGCAAGACAGGCAGTTTCCTCTGTGCTTAGATTCTTAACTAGAATGGGTATTTTAAAATATAATAACCATTCCGGTTTTATTGCTAGTATCACTAATGAAGAGGATTTAATGGCTGTAAAGTCTGAGACTGCAGGCTTTTATAAAAGACTTAAAAATCCAGGAGATTTCTGCTCTCATGAGGAGGTCATAGCACAAATTCTTGACCCACACGAAGGGGAAATAAAGGCAGAAATTAAGTCTCCTACAGAGGGCATCGTATTCTTTGCCCACACAGCTCCTATGGTTTTAGGGGATGAGGTAGTTTATAAAATTCTTAGAAGAATGCATGAATAGATGTTTGAGTTTTATCGACTTTGATTGTGTGTGTGAAACTTAAAAAAATAATCTTTTTTTGCCTAGTTAATGAATTGATTTACTTATTTTGCTGTGTTAAAATTGAGACCTGTTGAGTGTATTCTCAACGGGTCTTTTTTGGTAGCGTTTACCTTTAGAGGCGAGGAATGATTTATTAAATATTTAGGAGGACGACATGAGCAACGTTAAACGTGTTTTTGTTGAAAAGAAGAAGGATTTTGCGATGAACGCGAAGTCGCTTGAGAATGAGATTATTGGCTATCTAGGTATTAAAACTGTTAGCAATGTCAGGGTTTTAATACGATATGATGTGGAAAACCTATCCGAGGAAACTTATAAGAAGGCGTTAACAACAGTATTTTCTGAGCCTCCTGTAGACAATGTTTATGAAGGCACATTTACTAAAAACGATGATGATTTTGTATTTTCTGTAGAATATTTACCAGGTCAGTTTGATCAGAGAGCTGATTCTGCCGAACAGTGCGTTAAGTTCTTTAACGAAAATGAAACTCCAGTTATTAAAACAGCAACTACCTATGTTATTTCAGGTAAGTTAACAGAAGAAGAAAAGGAAAAGATTAAGGAAAACTGCATAAATCCAGTAGATTCTAGAGAAGCTCTTGAAACAGTTCCAGAGACTTTAGTTACTGAGTTTAAGACTCCAGCTGACGTTAAGATTTTTGACGGCTTTACAGCTATGAATGAGGCAGATTTAAAGGATCTTTATGATTCCCTTGGTCTTGCTATGACATTTAATGACTTTAAGTTCATTCAGGAACATTTCGCTGCAGAAGAGAAGCGTGACCCATCAATGACTGAAATCAGAGTACTTGATACATACTGGTCAGATCACTGTCGTCACACAACATTTGCTACAGAATTAAAGGATATTAAGTTTGACGAGGGTAAGTACAAGGCTCCAATCGAAGCTACATTTAAGAAGTACTTAGCTGATAGAGAATCTGTTTATGCAGGTCGCAAGGATAAGTTTATCTGCCTTATGGATCTTGGTACACTTGCTGCTAAGAAGCTTAAGAAGATGGGCTTACTTGATGATCAGGAAGAATCAGAAGAAATTAATGCTTGTTCAATTGTTGTCCCAGTTGAAATAGATGGAAAGACAGAAGAATGGTTAGTAAACTTCAAGAATGAAACTCATAACCATCCTACTGAAATTGAGCCATTTGGTGGTGCTGCAACATGTCTTGGTGGTGCAATTCGTGATCCACTTTCAGGACGTACTTACGTTTACCAAGCTATGAGAATTACAGGTGCTGCAGATCCTACAGTTCCAGTATCTGAGACAATGCATGGTAAGCTTCCACAAAGAAAGTTAGTTACAGGTGCTGCTCATGGTTATTCTTCATACGGTAACCAGATTGGTCTTGCAACAGGTTATGTTAAGGAATTATATCATCCAGATTACGTAGCTAAGAGAATGGAAATCGGTGCTGTTATGGCCGCTGCTCCAAGAGCTGCAGTTAAGAGAGAAAGTTCAGATCCAGGAGATATCATTATCTTACTTGGTGGTAGAACAGGACGTGATGGCTGTGGTGGTGCTACAGGTTCATCTAAGGTTCATACAGAGAAGTCTATTGAAGAGTGTGGCGCAGAAGTTCAGAAGGGTAATGCACCTACTGAAAGAAAGATGCAGAGACTCTTTAGAAGACCAGAAGTTACAAAGCTTATTAAGAAGTGTAACGACTTTGGTGCCGGCGGTGTTTCAGTTGCTATTGGTGAATTAGCTGATGGTTTAAGAGTTGATCTTGATAAGGTTCCAAAGAAGTATGAAGGTCTTGATGGTACAGAACTTTCAATTTCAGAATCACAGGAAAGAATGGCTGTTGTAGTTGATCCTAAGGATGTTAAGGAATTCTTAGCTTATTCAGCAGAAGAAAACTTAGAGGCTATTGAAGTTGCTGTTGTTACAGAGGAACCTAGACTTGTACTTACATGGAGAGGTAAGGATATCGTTAATATTTCAAGAGCTTTCCTTGATACTAACGGTGCTCATCAGGAAACTTGCGTAGAAGTTGAGATGCCTGTTGAAGAAGAAAATGTATTAACTCCAGTAGAAGTTGAAGATGTTAGAGCTAGCTGGCTTAAGGTTTTAGGTGACTTAAATGAATGCTCTCAGAAGGGTCTTGTAGAAAGATTTGACTCTTCAATCGGTGCAGGTACAGTAACAATGCCTTACGGTGGTAAGTATCAGCTTACAGAAACTCAGGCTATGGTTGCTAAGTTACCAGTTCTTAAGGGTAAGTGCGATACAGTAACAATGATGTCTTATGGTTTTAATCCATTCCTTTCAAAGTGGAGCCCATACCATGGCGCAATGTATGCTGTAGTTGATTCAGTTGCTAAGATCGTTGCAACTGGTGGTGATTATAAGAAGATTAGATTTACATTCCAGGAATACTTTAGAAGAATGAGCGAAGATCCTAAGAGATGGAGTCAGCCTTTTGCAGCACTTCTTGGTGCTTACGAGGCTCAGATGGAATTCGGTCTTCCATCAATTGGTGGTAAGGATAGTATGTCAGGTACATTTGAAGATATCGATGTTCCACCAACACTTTGTTCTTTCGCTATTGATATTGCTAAGGAATCAGACATTGTCACTCCTGAATTAAAGGCAGCAGGTAATGTCTTAGTTAGATTTGATATTGCTAAGGATCAGTATGATCTTCCTAACTTTACACAGCTTAAGGAGATGTATTCAGCTATCCATGAGCTTACATTATCAAAGGCTATTGTTTCAGCTTATGTTCTTGATGCTAAGGGTCTTGTACCAGCAGTATCTAAGATGGCATTTGGTAACAAGTTAGGTGTTAGCTTAGATGAGAATTTAGCTAAGAAGGATTTATTCTCTCCAAGCTATGGCTGCATCGTTGCAGAAGTTCCTGCAGATAGATTAGCTGATATTAAGGTTGCTTACACTAAGGTTGGTGAGGTAACTGCTGAAGCTAAGTTTACATATAAGAACGTTTCAATCAATCTTGAAGAAGCTCTTAGCGTTTGGTCTGACACACTTGAGTCAGTATTCCCAACAAAGGCTTCTAAGGAAACAGATAAGATTGAGGCTATTAGCTACGACGCTAAGGAAATTCATATTTGCAAGAATAAGGTTGCTAAGCCAACAGTATTCATCCCTGTATTCCCAGGTACAAACTGTGAATATGATTCAGCTAGAGCTTTTGAAAATGCTGGCGCAAACACAATCGTTAAGGTATTTAAGAACTTAGATGCTGCAAGCATCAGAGAATCTGTTGATGAATTTAGCAAGGCTATTTCACAGTCACAGATCATTATGTTCCCAGGTGGTTTCTCAGCTGGTGATGAACCAGATGGTTCTGCTAAGTTCTTTGCTACAGCATTTAGAAATGAAAAGATGAAGGAAGAAGTTACAAAGCTTCTTAACGAAAGAGATGGCTTAGCTCTTGGTATCTGTAATGGTTTCCAGGCTCTTATTAAGCTTGGTTTAGTACCAAACGGTGAAATTACAGGTCAGGATTCTAACTCACCAACTCTTACATATAACACAATTAACCGTCATATCTCTAAGATGGCATACATCAGAGTTGCATCTAATAAGAGCCCATGGCTTGCAGGCGCTAAGCTTGGTGGCGTTTATACAAACCCAGCTTCACACGGTGAAGGTAGATTTGTAGCTCCTAAGGAATGGCTTGATAAGCTTATTGCTAACGGACAGGTTGCAACACAGTACTGTGACTTAGAAGGAAATGTATCAATGGATGAAGAGTGGAACATCAACGGTTCTTACATGGCTATTGAAGGTATTACATCTCCAGATGGTCGTTGCTTGGGTAAGATGGCTCACTCAGAAAGACGTGGCGATTCAGTTGCTATTAACATCTATGGCGAACAGGATCTTAAGATCTTCGAATCAGGTGTTAAGTATTTTATGTAGCGACTTCGTAGAAGTCGCTATGTAGGTGCTCGCTACGCGAAGCGTCTATAATGCGAGCACTTCCCCCAATGTAGTAATTTCATAGAAGTGTAAAAATATGAATTAACTTCCCACCATTTACTAATAGATATTTGTATCTTATTAGTAAATGGTGGGCTTTTTTATTGACATTTATAGTCATTAAGGGTATCATCACTAACGTGAGTTAGTTATCACAAACTATAAATATAGAAGGTGATTTTATGGGATCAGCAATAGTTGTTGTTATTCTTTTAGCAGTTGTAGCATTTGCCCTAGTTCAATCAAGAAAGCATATGAAGGGTGAAGGCGGATGCTGTGGCGGAGGCCAGGAAGAGCTTGCAGCTGAGGAAAGAAAGAAATTAGACAATCCAGTAATTGGAAGAAAGACTTTATCGATAGAAGGTATGCACTGTGATCATTGTAAGAATAGTGTTGAACGTTCTATTAATAGATTAGAAGGTGCATCGGCAGTAGTTGATTTAAAGAAGAATATTGCCCTTGTAGATTACGACAGAGAACTAGATGATGCAGCATTAAAGATAGCTGTTGAAAGACTAGATTTTAAATTACTCTCAATTAAAGATGAAAAGTTGCCTTAAAAGGCTTGTTTTCCTAATACTATTATAAACAATAGTATTGGGAAAAGCCCTTGACAAGTGGGTTAGACTATGCTAACTTATAATTAAGTTAGCGATAGCTAACTAAAAAGGATTTTTTATTCGGGTTATTAAGTAACCCGTTATTTTAAACACATTGGTTAGATTGGTCTAACGCAAGTGAGATGTGTTAAACTTATAGCTATAAGGGGATATGATAATAGAACACTATTTAACTTGACTTAAGTTAGATTAATGGGCGCTAGATTGAGGAGGTAATCATGAGCGTTGTAATTATTGGTGGTAATGAGTG
>NZ_JAEEVD010000093.1:0-4261 GCF_016290755.1 Lachnospira sp. | reverse complement strand
CATGAACGCAGTGGCACTTTGTGCCACCTGTCAGAAGGGGCTTTAACCCCTTCTGACACTAGTAAGCTTTATACCCCCGCTTAAAGCTTACGCTTTTGAAGCGGGGGATTGCTTACACTGCGTTCAATTACGCGCCCCCTCAGCTCTTTGCATGATAGCACATAATTCAATTTACTACAATTTTATTTTATAATTTAGGTCATTTTTGTTTTGCTCTTTTCTAGAATTTCTACTAAAATTAAATTGTGAATATAAATACTATAAGAAAGGATTGGATTTATGAAATACAAAATCAGCGATCTTGCAAGACTTATGAATGTGTCCACTAATACCATAAGGCGTTATGAGAACATGGGCTATTTCAGTTCTGACAGGGATCCTTCTAATAGCTATAGAATGTATGATGAGGAAAGTGTCTTTCAGGCTCTTAATGCTAGACTTCTTAGAAAATATGGCTTTTCCCACGAGGAACTTGCGGCCATGAACACATTTTCAATGGAAGAAAATATTACTGCATACCAAGAGAAAATGAAAGAACTAGAAGACACCATCTCTAATTTAAAGAATATTCACCATCGTATTAAGGATGACATTAAACTAATGCAAAAGGCTACAAGCAGTGTGGCGCAGCCATATTTTAAGGACTGTGTGGATCTATATTACAGTCTTTATTCTGAAGGTAGCAAGCTTGCTAAAGATACAAAACATCAGGAGATTTTAAACAACTTTATCTATGATTATCCCGAGGTTCAAAGAATCTATCTTATGAAAAAAAAGGACATCGATAATAAGAGCTACACTCTTTGTTCTGGTTGGGCCGTTAAGGGCTACTTAGCCGAGGAAGTCAATTTAACTACTAATGAATTTGTTCACTATTATCCAACTGCTAAATCAATTATGTGTATGGAAAAGATTTCTACTGATGAATTAAACGAAGGAGATGGCTGTCTAATTTTCCACAAATTGAGCCAAAACATCATGCAAATTATGAAGGATACTAACTCTACACTTAATGGTGACATTATTGGTGTCACTGTTTCTAAGTGTTTTGAGGATGGAAAGGAGATGCTATACATTTTAATTAGCGCTCCAGTTTCCAGCAAATAAGTCCATATATTTATAGCTTTTAAGGGAAAATGTTTACATTTTCCCTTTTTTTGTAAATACTTTTAGAATATTTTTACTTGCATTATCAACAATGTGGTAGTATTATTGTCTTACAGATGTAGTTTTAAAAACTACATGCACAAGTAATTAATAACTACATGTCTAGTAACAACAACAGTAACGCTGCTGTTTTAGAAGCTTTACTAAACTATACATATACATCGCTAATATAGGAGGTATAAATATGGACTACTTAAGACCTATGAACAACAGTACAATTAATCTTGATAATTCAATCTTTAAGAACACTTTCCGTCTTCGTGATACTTACGGCGGCAATTCTGTTTATCGTCATAAGAAGGAGAATCACATCATTAGACTTATTTCTTTTGATAAGTTAAAGGAAAAGGGTAATTTTAGATTAAAGGATCCAGGTAGTGCTATTACTCATTTAATAGCCATGATTGTTGCAATTATTGCTATGCCTGCTATGGTTTATCAGGCATCAACTACTAACCATATTGTCAACGTTATCTCCGTTACAGTATTTATGCTTAGTATGATTGCCCTTTATGCAGCTAGTACAACATATCATTCTTATGATATTTCTGCTTCTGCCAATAAGATTTTGAAAAAATTAGACCACAGCATGATTCCTGTTTTAATTGCCGGAAGCTACACTCCTATTTGTCTTGTGGCTCTTCACAATACAGTGGGTTATATAATGCTTTCCATTGTTTGGGGACTTGCCCTTGTAGCTATTGCTTTTAAGCTTTTATGGGTTACTTGTCCAAAATGGGTCTCTTCTGTAATTTATCTAATTATGGGATGGACATGCATTATGGCCTTTCCTCAGATTTTAGCAGCTGTTCCATTGACTGGTTTTATCTGGCTTTTTGCTGGTGGCGTTATGTATAGCGTTGGTGCAATTATCTATGCATTAAAGCCTGTAAAGTTTGATGCAGCTCATCCTAATTTTGGCAGCCATGAGATTTTCCACCTCTTTGTAATGGCAGGAAGTCTTTGCCACTATATTATGATTTTTACTTACGTTGCTACAATGTAGAATTAGTTATAAATAAAAAGCCTATAACCTTTGACTTTATCTATTGTCTCTGGTTATAGGCTTTATTTTTTTAATATTTTTTAAGTCTTAAATCTTACATCTCAACATGAACTTTTTCTAACTTCCAAATATCTTTTACATATTCTTCAATTGTTCTATCTGATGAGAACTTTCCTGACTTAGCAGTATTAAGCATTACTGACTTTGCCCAGCCTGCCTTGTCTTTATATCTCTTATCAATTTCTTCCTGTGCCTTAGCATAAGACTTGAAATCCTTTAAGATAAAGTAAATATCGGCTCTTCTTCCATCCTGGAAATTAAGTAATGAATTGTAAATGTCTCTAAACTCTTCAGGATCATTTTCAGAATACTTTCCATTAATGAGTTCCATAAGAACTTCTCTAACATCCTGATCTTCATTAAAGATTTCCATTGGATCATATCCGCCTTCATTTTCATACTTAATTACCTCATCTGAGCTAAGTCCGAAAATAACTGCATTTTCTTCGCCAACTTCCTGTACGATTTCTACATTTGCACCATCCATTGTTCCAAGAGTTATAGCACCGTTGAGCATAAACTTCATGTTACCAGTTCCTGAAGCTTCCTTTGATGCAGTTGAAATCTGTTCTGATACATCTGCTGCCGCAAAGATTATCTCACCGTTTGATACTCTGTAGTTTTCAATAAAGACAACCTTTATCTTGCCAGATATTGAAGCATCGTTATTGATTACATTTGCCACATTATTAATAAGCTTAATTGTCTGCTTAGCGATTCTATATCCAGCTGCTGCCTTAGCTCCAAAAATGAATGTTCTTGGCTCCATATCAAAAGTTGGATCACTCTTTAACTTGTTATAAAGGTACATTACATGAAGGATGTTTAATAACTGTCTCTTATATTCATGTAATCTCTTAACTTGTACATCGAAAATTGAGTTAGGATCTACATCAATTCCATTGTACTTCTTTATGTACTCTGCTAGTCTTACCTTATTCTTATATTTAATGTTCATAAATTCTTGCTGAGCCTTTTTATCATCTACATAAAGTGATAACTTGTCGATCTGCTTAAGGTCTGTTATCCAACCATCACCAATCTTGTCTGTAATCCATTCTGCAAGAAGTGGGTTACCATGAAGTAAGAATCTTCTCTGTGTGATACCATTTGTCTTATTATTAAATTTCTCTGGCATCATTTCATAGAAGTCCTTTAATTCCTGCTTCTTTAAGATTTCAGTGTGAAGTTTTGCAACACCATTTACTGAATATCCGGCACAAATTGCTAAATGAGCCATCTTTACCTGACCATCATAAATAATGGCCATCTTTCTAATCTTTTCCTGGTCTCCTGGATACTTAGCCTTGATTTCTTCTACAAATCTTCTATTGATTTCCTCAACGATTTGGTAAATTCTTGGTAATAATCTTGAGAAGAGTTCGATTGGCCATTTTTCAAGGGCTTCTGCCATAATTGTATGGTTTGTGTAAGCTACAGTCTTACTTGTAATATCCCATGCCTGATCCCAATCTAATCCATTCTCATCCATAAGTATACGCATAAGTTCTGCAACTGTAACTGTTGGATGTGTATCATTTAACTGGAATGTAACCTTTTCATATAACTTAGAAACATCACCATTATGCATATTCTTATATCTATCAACCGCTCTTTGAACTGATGCTGATACAAAGAAATATTGCTGCTTTAATCTAAGTTCCTTACCTGCATAGTGATTATCATTTGGATATAACACTTCTACTAAGTTCTTGGCAAGATTTTCCTCTTCAATAGCCTTTTGATAATCTCCCTTATCAAATGAATTTAGATTGAATTTTACTACAGGTTCAGCATCCCATATTCTAAGGGAATTAACTGTATTATTACCGTATCCTAGTATTGGCAAATCATATGGAACAGCTATTACTGAACGATAATCTTCTTGTACAAAATTATCTCGTCCTGTCTTTTCGTCTTTTACAACCTTTACATATCCACCAAATTTCACCTCATATCGATACTCAGCCCTTTTGATTTCAAATGGATAACCATCTCTTAACCAATCATCTGGTGTTTCTATTTGAT
>NZ_JAEEVD010000049.1:0-20152 GCF_016290755.1 Lachnospira sp. | reverse complement strand
TTAAGCGGGGGTATAAAGCTTACTAGTGTCAGAAGGGGTTAAAGCCCCTTCTGACAGGTGGCACAAAGTGCCACTGCGTTCATGAGGAAGTAGCGAAGCGGATTCCGAATGTCCGCTTTACAGTCGTCATATATATTTAATTCAAGCTGGCGCAAAAAACATCGTCTGTCGTGGGACAGACGATGAAAAGAGGGAGGAGAGCTGCATTCTCATGCAACTCGATTTATGAAAAAACAAAAAGTGTTTTTCATGTCGTTTGTATTGTATAAATCTTCTACTCTTGTAGTATACGGAAGAAAAATTAATAAGCTATGAGTTCGCTGTAAAGATTTATTTAATTCAATATGAATAAACTATGAACTGTGCTAAATATGATAAACAGTGGCTTTTAACGTGCAGTTAGCAATATTGACGTTTCCTTTAAAGTTAAGTAGAATTCTTTTTATAGGAAAAATACTACATTTTCCTAAAGAAATGGGAGAAAATTTATGGCAGTAACAACATATAAATGCCCCAACTGCGGGGCGGCCATGTCCTTTGATTCAAAGACACAAAAGCTAGCTTGTCCTAGCTGTGGCGCGAATCTATCAGTGACAGACTATGATAACTATATAAAAGAGTTAGATAAGGAATTTGGAAAGGCAGATGAGGCTGATTTCAAAGGGGAAGAAAGAGATGAAACAGCTTCAGAATCTAACATGAAAATTTTCCACTGTCAGAGCTGCGGCGCCGAACTTGTTACAGATAAGTACACATCAGCTACTTTCTGTTCTTATTGCGGCAATCCAACTCTAGTGGAGGAAAGACTAGAAGGGGAGTTTAGCCCAGAGTACGTCATTCCTTTTAAGATAGACAGGGAAAGAGCAGTTTCTATCTATAAGGATTGGCTAAAGAAGGGACCCCTTACACCAAAGACTCTATCTAAAAAGAGCATGATTGAGAAAATCAGCGGTGTTTACGTTCCTTTCTGGCTCTACGACTTTGATGCCAATGCTCAGGTTAATGCCGCAGCTACTCGCGTTCGTACAATTAGACGTGGGGATACGGAATACATTTACACAGATCATTTCCAGGTTTACCGCGACGTAACTGCAGAGTTTGACAAGTTGCCAGCGGATGCTTCAAAGAAGATGCCGGATGAGCAGATGGATATGCTTGAACCCTACAATTATGCTGACCTTGTGGACTTTAAGGGCGGCTACCTTCAGGGCTATTTATCTGAAAGATATAACTACAATAGCGACGAGCTAAAGGATAGAGCCAAGGTTCGAGCAAGCAAGTATATTTCTGACATTGCAAGGGATACAATTCAGGGTTACACAACTGTTAACATACTTGGAAAAAGAGAAAATATTAGAAATCTAGGTCACGACTACGTCCTCCTTCCAGTATGGATGCTAAATTACAGCTTCAACGGCAAGGACTACAGCTTCTTCCTAAACGGACAGACAGGTAAAATCGTAGCCGACAGACCAATCAGCACAAAGAGAACCGTATTTTTTAGCCTTCTTATATTTATACTGGCCTTTGTAATTATTAACATAGGAGGCTTATTATTATGGTAAAAAAGATTAAGGTAAGTTTAATTCTACTAGCGTTGTTAGTTTCTATATTTAGTTGCATTTTTACTTCTGAAAATGTATACGCAGACACTACAAAAGATTATGTCATAGATAATGCCAATCTCCTTTCAGATAGTGAGGAGACTAAGCTTGAGAAATTGTGTGCCAAGGCTTCTAAGGAAGCTCAGTGCGACATTGTGATTATTACCATGAGTAAGGGCTATGATGGAAGCAACATGGATAGCTACATCCGTGATATCTTAGAGAGTGACTATGGTTATAATGAAGATTCTACAACAGTGGATGCTTGTGCCTACGCTGTAGATATGAGTTCAAGAGCAGATAGAATCATAACTTCAGGCATTGCAAAAACTAGTTTTAGTCAGTCAGATTTAGATGAAATAAGAGAAATTTCTGAGGAGTATTTATCAGACAGTGACTACTACACTGCATTTTCAAAATACGTAAATAACATAAAGAGGGCAATTATTAACGGAGAATATAGCCCAACTTTACTAGAGAAAATCCTTGATGGAATTCTTATAAAGTTCTTTGTATCAGTGGTAATTACTGCTATTGCCATCTTTGTTATGGTGGGCAATAATAAGGCAAAGGCCACAACTAATGAGATGACTTATGCAAAGAACCACAATTTTAAGGTGAATGATAGAAGAGATCTTTTTATAAATACAACGGTGGTAAAAAGAAAAATCGAGACAAACCACGGTGGTGGCGGCCACGGCGGCGGAGGTCACGGTGGCGGAAATTCTGGAAGTTCCGGCGGCCACTTCTAAGGGCTACAGAGGGTTTGAAGCTAAAATTTGCGAGAAGAGCAGATGACTTGAAATTGAAAAAAAGAGACATGCTATAAATTAGGATTAAATCCTTTCTATAGCATGTCTCTTTTAACATTTTCAAAAATGATTAAAGAGTCTCTGGCTCTGGATAGTCAACACCGAAAGTCTCAACTGTAACAGTCTTCATAACCTGTGGTGTAAGTGGTCTATCGTTCCAGTCAACGTCTGTTGTAGCGATTGCCTCTAATACGTCCTCACCTTCTGTTAACTTACCAAAGGCAGCATATTCGCCATCAAGATGTGGTGAATTCTTGTGCATGATAAAGAACTGTGAACCTGCTGAATCAGGAATCATTGTTCTAGCCATTGAAAGTACGCCAGGTGTGTGCTTTAAGTCGTTCTTAAAGCCGTTGTTTGAAAATTCACCCTTAATGCTGTATCCTGGGCCACCCATGCCTGTACCATCTGGGTCGCCACCCTGAATCATGAAACCGGCGATAACTCTGTGGAAGATAACGCCGTCATAAAAGCCTTTCTTAACAAGGCTAATAAAGTTATTTACTGTATTAGGTGCAATTTCTGGATAAAGCTCAGCCTTCATAACAGAGCCATTCTCCATAGTGATTGTAACTATTGGATTCTGTGCCATCGAATATTCCTCCATGTATTTATTATTTGTTTAATAAATGATAAAATATATGTATAAACATATTAATTCTAAATAACAAGATAGGAAAAGTCAATTATGATTGAAAACTTAGAAAACATCTATATTTATATAGAAGATAATTTTAATATTCAATTTGAACCAGACTTTAGGGAAATGTCTAACTGGGCGAATAACGTTAACATTTGCATAAACGCTGACAAAGAATTGACTTGTTACAAGATTAGCGGGGCTAAGCTTCTTTGTGAAAATGTGACTAATCACAAACTCGCGGGGATAATTGGCAAAATTATGGACAGAGATGTGGAAAAGTCTTGTTTTATTAGCGATTATGACTTAGAGGATATTATTAGAAAGCATGATTTAGACCTTGAATTAGAAGACTTTAAGCAGGGAAACATTTTGAAAAAAACGGACATCGGCCTTGGAATGTCTTATTACGGAACTGCTAGATATGTGCTTTTTGATGTTAACGATTTGAATGAGGAATATATCCAAAGCGTATTTTTTAGAAGTATTGGAAAGCCTCTTGAAATCTTTACTACAGATAGATTGATTGTTAGGGAGATGTGCCTAGAGGACATGCCAGAATACTATAAGCTCTACGAGTCTTTAAACGAATGCGACTTCGTGGAGGAGCTCTATCCTTACGAGGAGGAGTGTGAGTTTGTAAAGAATTACATCCAGAATATGTACACCTTCTTTGGTTACGGACTTTGGCTGGTTTTCCTAAAGGAAACTGGGGAGCTAATTGGCCGCGTGGGTATTGAGAATCGTGAAATAGATAACACCACAAAGCAGGAGATTGGCTACCTTATTGGTAAGGACTATCAGGAGCAGGGCTATGCTTATGAGGCCTGCGAGGCAACTATTGAGTACGCTAGAACTATGCTTAATCTCGATGAGCTCTTTGCCTGCATCCACAGAGACAACTTTAAATCCATTGCCTTGGTGGAAAAGCTAGGCTTTAGGATTTATGCCAGAGACATTGGAGATATGAACCTTTATAGACTAGAAATTTAGACAGATTAGAAATGTAGATTAATTAGAAATGTAGATTGATTGGAAATTTAGATCAAAAAAGCCCCGGACACGAAGTCTAGGGCTTTTCTTATGATTTAAAGTCTCATTTTGTTTTGTAAAAAATTTACCGCTTTTACATATCAAATACAAATCTAATAAAATCTGCTGCGTTCTCATAGTTAGGCGATGTGTTTACAATGCCGTAACATGGGTGCTCTACTGATAGGTCAGTAGCTGTAATTTCAGGGGCTTCGCTAATGTCCACGGCTACGGGAACATTTTCACCATTAGCATCAGTATAGTAGATGATGTAGTCTGAAAGGTAGTCAAGTTCTTCATCTGTAAGGACTTCCCTTAGATCTAGGAAAAATGTGTCGGCATCGGTGCAGAAGTAGAGAATATTCTCGTAATTCGCCATGAAGCCGTCCATGTCGCCGGTGTTAGCTAGTATATAAATCTTGTTGATACTTACTGTAACTGCGCCGTCTAGGTCGTCGCCCTGCATGTTGTAGGAATAGTCGATGTCAATCTGAGTCTTCTTGCCATCAATTCCAAGATAGTTAGTAAAACCTGTTGTTAGGGCGTCTTCGTCAGTACGGTGGCCTGTGATATAACCATCGCAGGAAACGATAGTACAGACTGTATCGTAATTGTTTCTTATGTATGCAAATACAAATGATGCTACCACAAGGATTGCACATATTACCGCGAAAATAGGTAATCTATAGTATTCCCAGATATAACCTATCTTCTTTGTAAAAGATAAACTTTTAAACTTTGCGCGCTGCTCTTTAACTTCATCGCGCACTCCATTTCCTTTTGCCATATAATCTTCCTCTTTTTTGAAAATGTATTTTTTGATTTACTTTTGAAGTTTAGCATAATTATTTCTAATTAAAAACTGCTTTTATAAACATTTTAGAAACTACACTAAAAATTCTTTGCATTTAAATATTACATTAAGTATAATCATAACTGTTAAGCTGTGTGCTGGCTTAGGAGAAGTATTTAAGCCAAAGGCTTAGGAGTTTTACATTTGGAGGAAGTTATGAATTCGTTTATAGATGGTCGAATTTTTAGAGCCCTTGTTAAGATGGGTGATTTTATTATTTTGGCTGCATTAACAGTTCTATGCTGTGTCCCTGTTGTGACAGTTGGAGCGTCACTTACAGCGGCTTTCTATGCAGGAAGAAAGTTAGTGCTAGATGAGGAAAGTTATGTTTATAAGGACTTTTTTAAGTCTTTTAAGCAGAATACTATACAGGGAATTGGTCTTGAATTTATTTTTGTAATAATCGGACTTATTTTATTTGCTGATTTTAAGGCTGCTGAGAGCTGGGGCAATAACGGCGGCGGAACAGTTGCAATTGGATTTATTTATTTAGTCATAGGTATAGCTTTAATATACGTTGCTGTGATTTTGTATTCTTTTGCATTGCTTTCAAGATACAATAATACTATAATGGGAACTATAAAGAATGCATTGATAATTTGCGTACATCATTTGCCACAGACAATTGTTATGCTATTTATCACTGTTGCGTTATTATATTTCACATATTTATATTTTATTGTAATGATTTTGACTATACCAATTATTCTATATGCGGATTCGTATATCTTTGCAAGAATCTTTAAGGCTTTAGAGGAACCCCCTAAAGAGGAAAGTGATGAAGGTGAGGAAGAAGACAGTCAGCTAGATGATGAGAACTAATTAAGACGGTCGATCAGAAAGTAAGAGAAAACTAGATAAGAGTAGAGAGGGAGTTATAGGGGATTATGGTTTTTTCAAGCCTTTTATTTGTGTACATTTTTTTGCCAATTAACCTTTTGTGTTATGCGGTCATTTCAGACATTAAAAAGAAGAATTTATGTATTTTATTCTTTTCATTGATTTTCTATGCGTGGTCATCACCAGCATATTTGCTGATTATGATGGTCTCAGCATTCGTAAGTTACATAGGAGCTGTTGCAATTGATAAATTTACAAAGGATGTGGAGAATCCTAAGCATCTTAGGAATAGAAATCTCGCCCTTGGATTTACAGTTGCAGCAAACCTATTAATTCTTGGTGTATTTAAATACACTGGATTCCTTTGTGAGATTTTTAATTACTTTACAGGTTTGCCAAAGGTAATTCCTGAAATAATTTTACCGGTAGGTATTTCATTTTACACCTTCCAGTTAGTATCTTATGTTGTAGATGTTTACAGGGGTGAGATTGAGGCGGAGCATAATTATGGAAGAGTTTTACTTTACGCATCTCTTTTCCATCAGTGTATTGCAGGTCCAATCGTTAGATATAAGGATATTGCAGATGATTTAAAGGAGAGAAAGACTAACATCACAAGTATGAATGATGGTATTTCTCGTTTCTGCGTAGGCCTTGCAAAGAAGACTATTTTAGCTAATACTTGCGCCAGCATTATAAAGGACATCTTGCCAGACGAGGCTACAGCTAGCCTTGCAAGTCAGGTCACAGTGCTTGGTGCTTGGATTACTTGTATCTTATATATGATTTATATTTACCTTGATTTCTCGGCTTATTCAGATATGGCCATTGGTCTTGGTAAAATGACAGGTTTCCAGTACAAGGAAAACTTTAACTATCCATACATCTCTAAGTCAGTTACTGAATTTTGGAGAAGATGGCACATTTCCTTAAGTACTTTCTTTAGAGATTATCTCTACATTCCACTTGGAGGAAACAGACGTGGAATCAAGAGACAGATCTTTAATATGTTCGTAGTTTGGGCCCTTACAGGTCTTTGGCATGGAGCTTCATTTAACTTTATTCTATGGGGATTGTATTTTTTTGTATTTTTATGTATAGAAAAGTTGTTTCTTTTGAAGCTTTTTGATAAAATTGGAAATATAGCAAAAGCAGTAATCGGTAGAATATATACTTTAATTGTGGTTTTCTTTGGATGGATTTTATTTAGATTCGAAGATTTTGCAGTTATTAAGGAGCTTGTTAAGAGCTTGTTTGGTCTTAATGGAAATGCATTCACAAACCTTGAGACTAACACAATCATTCTTAACAACTTCATCTTCTTTATTGTAGTGATTATTGCAGTGACACCAGCAGTTAAGATGTTGGCTAACAAGATAAGAAGTTTTGGAGTTAATAAGGAGGTCGCATTTGTATATTTCTATAATGTGCTAAATGTGGTTATTCCTGTGGTTCTTTTATTCTTATCAACTGTATGTTTGATTGGTAATAGTTACAATCCATTTATTTACTTTAGATTCTAAGGCAAGTGGGGACTTGTCTTTCTAGGGAGAGAAGCTGGGGCTTTTTAGGGAAAGGATTGAATAAATCGGACATAAATTTTTGAGTAGGGCTAGGTAATGAAATTGTTAGGAAAAAATGAAGTGGAGGGCAGGATCGATAAGACCACTGCGAAGTACCGAGAGTACGTTATTAAGAAAGCCGCAATCGTGAAAATCGTCGTCTTTTTAAGCATGATTGTCATTGGGGCAGCAGTATCTTTAATGATACCATTAAGACCGACAGAGTCTATAACTGAGAGAAGAACCTTAAGTAAATTTCCGACATTTACTTTTGAGAGTTTCTGGAGTGGCGAATATTTTACAGCTATCGACACTTGGTTCTCAGACACATTTCCAGGAAGAGATAATCTTATTGTGTGCAGTGAGACATTGGAGAATATGTACGGAATTCAGACAAATTCCATTCACGGCGAGGTTATAGTAGGTGATGATATTCCTGATGTTGATTTGACAGAATATGATTTAACAATTAATGCAGATGCTGTAGAGGATTTAGAGGATCCTGAGACAGAAACTGCAAGAGAAATACTATCAGATCAGACTTATATCTCTGATTATTCTTATAATAGTGCAAGCATATCGGCAAGCGATGTTGGTATGGAAGTTGAGGACACCGACGGAACTACAGCGGCTAAGGCCGGTGAGTCTCTAGGTTCAATCTTTGTGGTTGAAGATAGTGCCTACAACTACTATACATTTTTACAATCAGAATCAGATAGGTACGCAAACATAGTAAATAACTTGGCTAATACTTTGGACGGCAAGGCTAAGGTTTACGACATGATTGTGCCTACAAGTATAGATATCACTCTTGATGATGCCACAAGAAACAGCATCTCAAGTAGTAATCAAAAGAAAGCTATTCTCTACATGTTTAGCAAGATGAATAACAAAGTGGGAAAATGTTACATTTACGATTTACTTAGAGAACACCGTAATGAATACATTTACTTTAGAACGGATCACCATTGGACAAGCCTTGGTGCTTACTATGCCTATGGTGCTTTCATGACACAGATTGGCAAGAGCCCTGCAAGCCTTGATAGCTTTACAAGACTTGACTGCGGCAATTTTGTTGGTAGCTTTTATACTCAGACAAGGGCCACATCCCTTTATGGTTCGCCAGACAACTTCGTGGCTTACGTGCCACCATCAACTAATAAGATGCAGTTTGTTAATAGCGACAATGTGCTTACTAACTACAATGTCGTAACTGATGTAACAGGCTGGAATATCACAAGTAAATACAGCGCATTTATTGGAGGAGATAATTCTTATTCTACAATCACAAATCCTAATATTAATGATGGTTCTTCCATCCTTGTGATTAAGGAATCCTTTGGTAATGCCCTTGTTCCTTACCTTACAGAGAATTTCCAGAATGTCTACGTAATCGACTACAGATATTATCAGGGTACAGTATCAGAGCTTGTAGACCAGTACAACATAGGTACAGTGCTATTTATTAACAATGTTACAGCGACATCAACATCTGCAAGAATTAATGATCTTGCAAATGTTTGCCAATAATTTTTTCCAAAATTTTTTTTTCATAATTTTTTTCCACGTTTAATGCCCATCAAGTTTTTGGTGGGCATTAAATATTTATAAAAATAATTAATAGTTATCATTTGTAATTGACCGTAATTACTTATTCTATTACAATATTCTTTGTGAAAATGTAGGCGCAAAAGCTACGTTTTCTAGTAGCATGACGGATTATCTTAGGTGGGATTTAAATCCTTTAGTAGACCTGTAGAATCCGTTTAAAAAGGAAAGTGGGAATAATATGAACAAGAAGAGTTTGAATTTAATTTTAATAGGTGTATTCCTAATCTTAGTGAGATTCTTAATTACTATTGGTGATATAAGAATTGATGTAACTAATGATACCCTAGGTTTTGCACTTATAATATTGGGCTCTAAGGACTTTAAGAAGCTTAATTCACTAGCTAAGAAATCTTTTGTGGTGGCAATTTTAGGATTTGTTGGAGCTATTGCCTCACAGCTAATTAACTGCTTAGCTTGGGATTCTACAATTGAGGATACAATGCATTCAATTGCAATTGGTATTTCTGTAATATTTGCTATTTATTACACTTATTATTTTATAGAGGCACTTATGATGGAAGCTAAGGTACAGGGTAGACAGGCCGCTACAAGAAATTATCAGGTAATCTGGTTTGTAGTAGCAGCACTTGTATTTGCACACTACTTTATCTTCATGTCTACAATTTCATTACAGTCTACTGTAACAGAGGCTTTAATTGTTATTGTTGCTATGTATTCTTGCTTAACAATTAAGAATACAGCCAAGCAGTTGTGCTAATTTTGCCAAATAACAAGTATTTTTGAAAAAATCAAAAAATAAATGAAAAAAGTACTTGCATTAATATTGTTAGCGTGATATAATTCTTTTCGTCGCTAACGATAATGGGCTTTCGCCAAGTGGTAAGGCACTGGATTCTGATTCCAGCATTTCGGGGGTTCGAATCCCTCAAGCCCAGCTAGAACCTCCGCAGCTTTGCGGAGGTTTTTTTATGGCTTTTTTTAACTAAAGCCAAGTAAACTATGATTAATGCCCTATAAGAAATCTATGCTACTTTTAGGGTTTGTGTAAGGCGGTTCATGAGGCAGAACCAAAGGAGGTTAAGATGATTGAGTTAGGTAAGGTACAGTGTCTTAATGTTGTGAATAGGACGGATTTCGGTGTCTATTTAGGCACTAAGGATGAGAAAGTATTACTTCCAAAGAAGGAAGTGCCAGAAGATTTAGAGGAAGGCGATGCATTAACAGTTTTCGTTTATCTAGATTCTTCAGATAGATTAATTGCTACAACAAGAACACCAAAGATTAAGCTTGGTGAGCTTGCAAGACTTAAGGTATCAGAGATAAGTAACATTGGTGCTTTCCTTGATTGGGGTCTTGAGAAGGATTTACTTATGCCTTTTAAGGAGCAGCCTGTTAAGGCAGAGAAGGGCAAGGAATATTTAGTTAGCTTATATATTGATAAGAGTAACAGACTTGCTGCTTCTATGAAGGTTAATAAGTACTTAACAACAGATAGTAATTACGTTAAGGATTCAGCAGTTTCAGGAACTGTAGTAGGTATTGCACCAGATTACAGAGTTTATGTGGCTGTAGATAATAAGTATCAGGCCTTTATTCCTATGAATGAAGTCTTTGAAGAGATTCATGTAGGGGATGAAGTATTTGGTCGTGTTACAAGAGTTAGAGAAGATGGTAAGCTTGTTCTTAGCTTAAAGCAGAAGGCTTATATCCAGATGGATGAGGATTCAACTTTTATCTACAATAAGATGAAGAAGCTTGGCGGTAGCATTCCATTTACAGACAAGGCAGATCCTGAAATTATTAAGAAACATTTTAATATGAGTAAGAATGCCTTTAAGAGAGCTATTGGCCGTCTCTTAAAAGAAGGTAAGGTTAAGATTAACGAATCGACAATTGATATAATAAAGTAATGCGTTAACAAATTAATATGATAAAAGATAAGCGGATTGTAAACTTGTACAATCCGCTTAATTGTTATAAAATTTATACAATGCTTTATAAGCACAGACCCATGAACCTAGGGTCAAGAAAAATGAGCCCCATGGGGCAAAAGGAGGCAATTATGCAAAAAGTTATAAGCACAGATAAGGCTCCAAGCGCAATCGGACCTTATTCTCAGGCAATCGAAGTAAACGGTATGGTTTATACTTCAGGTGTAATCCCAGTTGATCCACCAACTGGTCAGATAGTTGAGGGAGGAGTAGAAGCTCAGGCTAATCAGGCATTCAAGAACTTAATTAACTTAGTTGAGGCTTCAGGCTCAAAGGCAGAGAATATTGTAAAGACTACAGTCTTTATCAAGGAAATGAACGATTTTGGAAAGATAAATGAAATATATAAAAACTACTTTAAGGAACCATTCCCAGCACGTTCTTGTGTTGAGGTTGCAAGACTTCCAAAGGATGTCTTACTAGAGGTTGAGGCTATTGCATGGAAATAAAAAAGGTTAATATTTTCTTTCCGATTTTCATCTTTGGCTATATTTTCTTGAATGTCGCAATCGCATTAATTGAGCGCGCTCTTATTAGCATGGGCGTTATTGGGAAAATGACAAGCGCTGTCCTTTTTATACAAAATGAATTAGTTATTGTAATTATGCTTCTTGGCTTTTGCTTAATTACAAAGACAGGAATTAAGGACCTAAGATTTAAAATGCTAGGAATCAAGGAGATTATTCTTTCAATAATCATTGGTTACCTAATCATTCCTATGTCTTTATTCCTTACAAATATTACTAGTTTATTTGTGGAAAATGCTGCACAGCAGACAGTTTCAGAGGTTTCAACATATCCCTTAATAATTCAGATTATTTTAATCGCAGTTATGCCGGCTATTGTTGAGGAATTTACATTTAGAGGTCTTTATTATGGAACTTACAGAAAGACTAAGAGATACTTTCAGGCTATGCTTTTAAGTGCCATCTTATTCGGCTTTTTCCATATGAATTTCGACCAGTTTGTATATGCAACTTTCATGGGTGTAGTATTTGCAAAGCTCACAGAGGCTACGGGCTCAATCCTTTCCTCTATGTGCGCGCATTTCGCATTTAATACATTTTCTGTAACAGTAAGTTACTTCTCTAGTGCAAATGCATCAGCCCTTCAGGAGGCTAGCCAGCAGACAAGCACAGATTCTAGTGTAGGAGGAGTTACTTTACTTGGCTTAGCTATTTTATTAGTTCTTGGTATGCTTTTCTTAGGCCTTGTTTTACTTATAATTGAGTATCTTGAGAAGAGTAGAATTAAGAGAGAGACAGGAGAGCAGATTGCCTCAAACTGTGAAAATGTATCTCAGGACGAGAAGAAAGAAAGACTAATTACCTTACCTCTTGTTTTGGGAATGATAGTTTGCTTTGTTTACATGGTATTTGTAGCAGTTGCGGCTTAAATACATTTTCATAATAAAAATGTGCCCCGACTATTAGGTGACGTTCTAATAGTCGGGGCTTTTTACTTCTGTAACTTTCCCTAGGCATGAGACATGTCCAGATGCCGGAAGGTTACTTCTAATCATATCAAATTCTATACCGGTCTAGAATTTGATTATTATTCTTTTATTAAGTTGTTACTTTTATACCGAGTAATCAATGTTTGAACCTACTTCCGGGTTGACGGATTGCTCCATCATTTTTGTAAGATCAACGCCTCCTTGCTCTACGGTATCAAGCTGTTTACGTAACATAAGCACGGATACATCGCTTTGGACGTTTGTGGTACTTATGTTAGTGGAGATGCCTCCAATAACCATTTATAACGCCTCCGTTTCTTACTTTAGAACATTCCATTGTTCTTGCTAAAAAGACCTTTGTAAGTCCGAATATTAAGTTATCGCCTTTTTGTATTTAAATAATATCATTAGAATAAGAAAAATGCAAGAAAATCGGATATTTGTTAATGGATATTTTATGCCTTTTCTTGCTAAAAGTTGGTCTAAATAACAGAAAAAATTTGCGCTATTTGTGAATGTTAACATATAGAGACTTGATTGTTTTGTTAAAAATGAACAGTAAAACTGACCGACTGACATATTTGTCAAATTAAAACTTTAATCTTTGGCTAAATCTGATATAGCTTTTGAAAATGCAGTTGTTGTATATTATTAACCATGAGGGCACGGGTAGCCCACATTTATGATATTTCGGGAGGAAACAATAATGGCAAGTTTATCTTTAAAGAACGTTTGTAAAGTATATTCTAACGGCTTCGTAGCTGTTAAGGATTTTAACCTTGAAATCGCTGACAAGGAATTCATCATCTTCGTTGGTCCTTCAGGTTGTGGTAAGTCAACAACACTCCGTATGATCGCTGGTCTTGAGGAAATCAGTTCTGGTGAATTATGGATTGATGACAAGTTAGTAAATGATGTAGAGCCTAAGGATAGAGATATCGCTATGGTATTCCAGAACTACGCTTTATATCCACATATGACAGTATATGATAACATGGCTTTTGCTCTTAAGTTAAGAAAGACACCTAAGGCAGAAATCGATGAAGCAGTTCGTAAGGCAGCTAAGATTCTTGATCTTGAGCACTTACTTGACAGAAAGCCAAAGGCTTTATCAGGTGGTCAGAGACAGAGAGTTGCTATGGGTCGTGCTATCGTTCGTTCACCTAAGGTATTCCTTATGGATGAGCCTTTATCAAACCTTGATGCTAAGTTAAGAGTACAGATGAGAGTAGAAATCTCAAAGCTTCACCAGAGCCTTGAAACAACAATCATCTACGTAACTCATGACCAGACAGAAGCTATGACACTTGGTACAAGAATCGTAGTTTTAAAGGATGGTGTAATTCAGCAGGTTGATACTCCACAGAACCTTTACAACTTACCAGAGAACTTATTCGTTGCTGGTTTCATTGGTTCACCTCAGATGAACTTAATCGATGCAGAAGTTGTTGCTAATGGTTCAGAAGCTTCACTTAAGTTAGCTGAAGACGTTGTTATTAAGCTTCCAGCTGACAAGGCTAAGAAGTTAATCGATGGCGGTTACGCTGGTAAGACAGTTGTAGCTGGTATCCGTCCAGAGGATATTAAGGATGACGAAGAATTTATCGAAGCTCATGCAGATGGTAAGTTCCAGACTGTAGTTAAGGTTTACGAATTACTTGGTGCTGAAGTTAACCTTCACTACGATATCAATGGTCAGACATGTACAGCTAAGGTAAATCCTAGAACAACTGCAAGAGTTAAGGATACAATCACATTAGCTATGGCTGTTGAAAGAATCCACGTATTCGATAAGGAAACAGAGCAGATCATTACTCACTAATTATTGCTATATTTAGGGAGATTAATATATTAGAAGTTGTAACGATTACTAAGGTGTGTAACTTATGTTACACACCTTTTTTATTTGTCTAAATATTTAATCTTATATAAAATCCTTCTTGCTTTCTTTACTAAAAAATATACTTTATCAATAAAAATAATTGAAAAAATTGTAAAAATTACTTGTTTTTACTTTTATTTTTAGTTAATATGCTATACAATATTAGGTGTGTATTTAGGATAGGGATAAAAGGCTGATTTAGAGCTACTTCCTAAATGTTGGTAATTGATATATGATGATTACATTTTTTATATATTGTTTGCCGAGATAGAGAGGGCATAGAGTTTATAAACCAAATCAAGATTACGAGGTGAAGAATGGTATCAAATCAAATTTTACAGACAACAGTAGATGGACTTAAAGCAATTTCAAGAGTTGATCTATGCGTCATTGATGCTGATGGTAAGGTTGCAGCTAAAACTTTTGATGATGTATCGGATTGTATAGCAGATGCTATAAGCTTTATTGATTCACCAGCTGAGAGTCAAGTGGTTAATGGTTATCAGTTCTTTAAGGTTATGGATGATATTACTTTAGAGTATATCGTGCTTGCTAAGGGAACAAGTGATGACATCTATATGATAGGTAAGATGGCTGCTTTTCAGGTTCAGAACCTAACAGTAGCTTACAAAGAGCGCTTTGATAAGGATAACTTTATCAAGAATCTTTTATTAGATAATTTACTTAGAGTTGATATGTATACTAGAGCTGAGAAGCTTCACATTGAAACTGACGTTAAGAGAGTTGTATATATTATTGAAACTAAGCATGAGAAAGACACTAACGCACTTGAGATAGTAAGAAGCTTATACGCATCAAAGGCTAAGGATTTTATTACAGCAGTTGATGAGAAGAGTATTATTTTAGTTAAGGAAGTTAAGGGTAATGAAAGCTATGAAGAATTAGACAAGATAGCTGAAGTTATTATCGACATGCTTAACACAGAAGCTATGAGCATGGCTCATGTTGCTTACGGAACAATCGTTAATGATATTAGAGAAGTATCGCGTTCTTACAAGGAAGCTAAGATGGCCCTTGATGTAGGAAAGATTTTCTACGAAGATAAGAATGTTGTTGCATATAACAGATTAGGAATTGGACGTCTTATTTATCAGTTACCAATTCCACTATGTCAGATGTTTATTAAGGAAATCTTTGAAGCAAAGTCTCCAGATGACTTTGACGAAGAGACATTGTCTACAATTAATAAGTTCTTTGATAACAGCTTGAATGTTTCAGAGACATCTAGACAGCTCTATATCCATAGAAACACATTGGTATATAGACTTGATAAACTCCAGAAGACAACAGGCCTTGATTTAAGAGTATTTGACGATGCAATTACATTTAAGATTGCATTAATGGTTGTAAAGTATATGAAATATATGGAGAGTAAAGACCAATACTAGAATGGTAGAGGATTAATGGAGGAAGTTTAACAATGATAATAATGGAAAATGTCACAAAGACATATACCACTGGCGTTCCTGCGCTTAATGGTATCGACCTTCACATTCAGAAGGGTGAGTTTGTCTTTATCGTAGGTAAGAGTGGTTCAGGTAAATCTACTCTTATTAAACTATTGCTTAAGGAATTAGATCCTACATCAGGTAAGATTTACATTAATAAGAAGTTTCTTAATAAGATTACTAGAAAGAAGCTTCCATATTTAAGAAGAGATATTGGAGTTGTATTCCAGGATTTCAGACTTTTACCTGATAGAAACATTGCAGATAACATTGCATTTGCTCAGAAAGTAGTTGAGGCACCTAGCCGTAAGATTAAGGGTAGAGTCCTTGCCATGCTTTCAATGGTTGGCTTACTTGATAAGTATAAGTCCTTCCCTAACGAGCTATCTGGTGGTGAGCAGCAGAGAGTTGCTATTGCAAGAGCCCTTGTAAATAATCCAGAAATCTTATTATGTGACGAGCCTACTGGTAACCTTGATCCAGCGAACTCTAATGAAATCATGAGAATTCTTGACCAGGTTAACAAGCAGGGAACAACAGTATTAGTTGTTACTCACAACATGGAAATTGTTCAACAGATGCGTAAGAGAACAATTACTATGAGTGAAGGTAAGATTATAAGTGATATGGAAAAGGGTGGTTATTTCTATGAAGATTAGATCGTTATGGTATCATATAGTTGATGGATTCAAGAATATCCATCGTAATAGATTGTTCTCATTAGCATCTATGGCAACAATCGCAGCATGTATTTTCCTTTTTGGAGTTTTCTACTCATTAATTGCTAACTTTCAATATATGATTGAAAGTGCTGAGAGTGAAATTTGTGTAACAGTTTTCTTTGATGAAGATTTAGATGAGACAGGTATTTTAAAGCTTGGTGATACAATTAGTCAGCGATCAGAAGTTAGTAGAATTCACTATACTTCAGCTGAAGAGGCTTGGGAGAATTTTAAGTCAGAATATTTTGCTGATTATCCAGAACTTGCAGAAGGTTTCTCTGATAACCCACTTGCAAAATCAGCCTCTTATGAAGTTTACTTAAATAATGCAGACGATCAGACAACATTAGTTGAGTACCTTGAGAATCTAGAAGGCGTAAGACAGGTTAATAAGTCAGAAGCTACAGCGACAGGACTTGCATCAGCTGCAAGACTTGTAAGTTATATTGCTATTGCAATTGTAGCAATCTTACTTGCAGTATCTATCTTCCTTATTACTAATACAATCGTTATTGGTATTACAGTTCGTAAGGACGAGATTTCAATTATGAAGTATATCGGTGCAACGGATGCCTTCGTTAATGCGCCATTCTTCGTAGAAGGTATTGTAATTGGTTTAGTTGGTGCTTTAATTCCAACTATCATTCTTAGATACATTTACGCAGGATTAGTTAATTATGTATTAAGTAAGTTCTCAGTACTTAAGAACATCCTTAACTTCCTTGATGCTAATGCAGTATTTAACGTACTTGTTCCAGTGTCAGTATTCCTTGGAATCATCATTGGTATTATTGGAACATTCTTTGCTGTAAGAAAGCATGCTGACGTATAATTTTTCAATAGAATTTTTCAATAGTAATTTTAAGAATATTTTGGACGCGTTTATTAATTTAGACGCGTCCTTTTTTTACAAAATCAATGAAATATAAATTGTAAAAATAAAAATTAAAGTTTATGAAAAAAACAATAATAAATCATAATATTTATGTTATAATTAGTTAGTGAGATAGACGGATGGGACAATAATAAATAAAGGGGATAGTTAGAGTGTTTTAGACATGAGACCTTTAGGAGAGGAGGTAACATGATGGCAGGCATGAAGTTTTTATTGGGGAAGAGATCCATTTTCAAAATGATGGGTCTTATATGTAAAAAATGTGCACTGGCTATAATGGTTTTGGCGTTAATTGCACCTTTTATAGCAACAACGCAGATAATTTTGGGCGATAGTAAGTCAGATTTGGAAGATGCCAAAAAGCAGCAGGAGGACGTTCAATCTAAATTGGAGGAAACCAAGAAATATATTGAAGACCTTCAGGGACAAGTAAGTGATATTCAGAGCTATATCTCATCACTAGATAGTCAGATGGAGACTATTAGCAGTTCTTTATATGAGCTTGACATTCAGATACAGGATTTGGAAGCTACTATCAAGACAACAGAAGAGGAATTAGCAAAGGCGGAGGAAGATGCCAAGGTTCAGTATGAACAGATGAAACTTAGAATTAAGTTTATGTATGAACACAATGATGAGACATATCTTGGAATGCTACTTAACGCTGAGGATATGGCGGATTTGTTAAGTAAGGCTGAGTATATTAATCAGTTATCAAAGTACGATAGAGAGATGCTTGAAAAGTATAAGGCTACAATAGACTATATCGCACAGACAAAGACTGACCTAGAGGCAGATAAGGAAGAGCTTGTAAACATGCAGACAAATTTGCAGGATCAGATGAGCGCTCTTAGTCTTCTTCAGTCAACTAAGATGACACAGCTTACTAACTTGAATAATACAGTAGCAGCAGAGGAGAGTTATTATTCTCGTCTTGAGGCTGAAAATGAGGCCTTAGAGGCAACTACAAGACAGTTGGAAGCAAGGATTAAAGCAGAGGAGGCAGCAAAGTCCTCTGTTACAAGTTATGATGGCGGTAAATTTAAGTGGCCAACAACGTCCACAAGAATCACTTCAGATTATGGTGATACAGATGGAAGATCAGCTCCTCATAAGGGAATTGATATTGGTGCTGTTAAAGTAGGTGTTGCTGGTGATCCAATTTACGCAGCCTATGATGGCAAGGTAGTTATCTCAACTTATAGCGCATCCGCTGGTAATTACATTATGATTTACCACGGCGATGGCCTATATACTAGATATCTTCACTGCTCATCCCTCTTAGTATCCGTAGGTGATTACGTTACTAAGGGACAAAAGATTGGACTTATGGGAACAACAGGTAACTCCACAGGTGTGCATTTACATTTTGATGTACGTTTAAATGGTAGTTATGTAAGTCCATGGAATTATTTAAGCAAATAAATTAGTTAGGAAGTTAAAAAATGGAAGAGAATTTTAATGAAGAGTCAAAGTCAGAGCTTAAGCCTGAGGTAAAAGTAGTTAATGAAGGAGCCATGGCTCGTGGCGTACTCCTTGGAGTTTTATCAACTATACTTGTTATGGTTGTAGTTTTATGCGTAACTGTAGTGGTACTTTTAAAGAATGGATATTTACACATTTCTACAGATGGTTCGGTTTACGTGCAGTCCGATGCAACTACTGATGATTCAGGCATTGGCTCAGAAGTAGAAGCTAAGTTAAACGCTATTGAATCCGTTCTTGATAGCAAGTTTTATTTTGAAAATGTAGACTCAGAGGAAGCTGCAGAAGCTATCTATAAGGCTTATCTCTCTTCATATGGTGATAAGTATACAGTTTATTATACTGCTGAAGAATACAAGTCCTTACTTGAATCTACAACAGGTACCTTCTATGGAATCGGCGCTACATGCCAGAAGAATGAAGATGGTACAATTCAGGTTGTAGCTATTATTGAGGATTCCCCAGCAGAGGCTGCAGGCCTTCAGGCAGGAGATAAGATTACAGCAGTAGATGGACAAAGTGTTTTAGATTTAGATCTTTCCACAGCGGTTTCTTTAATTAAGGGAGACAAGGGTACTGATGTAGTGCTTTCAATTATTAGAGATAGCGAGAATCTTGAAATTACAGCTACTCGTGATGAGATTAATGTAAAGACTGTAGAATATCAGATGATGGAAGATAACATTGGTTACATTGCTATTAGTCAGTTTGACGAGGTAACAACAGACCAGTTTATTGATGCTATTGAAGACCTTGAGGCACAGGGAATGGTAGGACTTGTAATTGACATTAGAGATAACCCAGGTGGTGTATTATCCACAGTAGTTGACATGCTTGAATACATTTTACCAGATGGCCTAATCGTTTATACAGAGGACGTTGACGGTAATAGAACAAACTATTCAGGCGATGATAACAACGAGCTTACAATTCCAGTGGCAGTTTTAGTAAATGGCAACAGTGCCAGTGCTTCTGAGATTTTTGCTGGAGCAGTTCAGGATTACGAGCTTGGAGCAATCATTGGTACACAGACCTTTGGTAAGGGAATTGTTCAGACAATTCAGCCACTTACAGATGGTAGCGCAATTAAGTACACAATCGCTAAGTACTTCACACCAAAGGGTCAGGACATTCACGGAGTTGGTGTAACACCAGATATTACTGTAGAACTAGATTCTAGCGGTGATACTGATAATCAGCTAGAAGAAGGTATTAATTACGTAAAAGATCAGTTAGCTAATCAGTAGTTTAACTCAGTCGGAGTACAAGCTCCGACTGAGTTAAACGCTCCGCGAGGATGCGCACGGATTCGGACAGGAATTTGTCTGCAGTAGCAG
>NZ_JAEEVD010000092.1:0-4287 GCF_016290755.1 Lachnospira sp. | reverse complement strand
CACATAATCGCATCTTTTATTACGCAACTTTTTATGTATATAAGGGAGTAAAACCATTTTGCAGCCATCCATATTGTAAACATCATAAATTGAAGGGTGTTTATGTTATGTTTAATCATTTCTTTAATAATAGAGATAGAAAGACAGTAGAATATATTAAATGGTGTAGTAAATGTAATTTCTATTATGTGGGTTGGAATAAGAAGGATTATATAGATTGGTCTTTTGAAATTATTAATTATAGTGAGATAGATAGTGCAATAAAAGAAGAATTATATTTAAAAAAAGAACAGGATAGAGCTAATAGAAAAAGAGTAGCTCAATTAAGAGAAATTAATAGCAAAAGGAAAAGAAACAAAAAAATTGAAAAACAAAAGAAAAAAACAAATACAATAGTAATGACTCCAAAAGTAACAGAAATTGAAAAAGTTACAAATAATTATATAAGAAAAGAAGGAGATCACGTTATCGGAGCAAAGGATTTTGTAATCAAAACTAATATTTTTAGATGTAAAGGGGAAAATCATAAATTAGAAGACATAACAGCAATAATTTCGGTTGTAGATAAAAACGGTAATGTTCAAGAAAAGAAAGTGTCGGCAGGTTTTTGTTCATCTTGTGGTGCGTATTTTATTATGGAAAGTGTTTATGAAGAATTGAAAAGAATAGGCGTTCCATTATGTAGAATAAGTGATACAAAAACATTTTTTAGTAGTAATGATTATAATTATATGCATTTAGCAAGTCAGTCTGTACTAAGACAATTTGGTTATAACGTAAGTAATGATAACGAATTAACAGAAAAAGCTAGACATAAGATATTAGCAGTTATCATTGATAAAAATATATTAACAAAAAATGAGATTATAGCTTACTTAGATTTTTTTATTAATCAAAGAAAATATAATGATAAATTTTATATGGCGATAGCTAAATGGGAAACAGATAGAAACTTTGTTTCTAATTATAAATTAGGTGATTATGAAAGTTATGGAGTGAACGGTTTGTATAGATAGCGAAAGCGCGTTTTTAATTAAATAACAACTTCCTGAGCGCAGTAAAAGGAATCCTAATCTCTCTTCACACAAACTTGCATTTCCCCTATAATTAGATTAAGACAAACATCTGCAAATCAAGATAGATAAAGAGGATTTTTATGAATACAGGATTTTTACCAATTACAAAAAGAGATGGAGGTAGATTTATGAAGGTGTATTGTTATAGTAGATGTTCCACATGTAAGAAAGCATTAAAGTGGCTAGAGGACAATAATATTAACTACGATTTAATAGATATCAAGGAAAATAATCCAGACCAGAAAACTTTAAAGGAAGCCTATAAGAAAAGTGGCAAGGAATTAAAAAAGTTCTTTAACACCAGCGGTCAACTTTATAGAAGCATGGAGCTATCTAAAAAGTTAAAGGATATGTCAGAAGAAGAGCAGTTAAAGCTTCTTGCCAGCGATGGCATGCTAGTAAAAAGACCCCTAGTAATTACAGAAGATAGTGTTTTACTAGGCTTTAAAGAAGAGGAATGGAAGAGCTTAAAGTAAGTTGTTAGCAGAGTTCACAGTAAAGAAGGAATTTATAAATGAACATACAAATATTTGGCACTAAAAAGTGCAATGACACTAAGAAAGCCCAGCGTTTCTTTAAAGAACGTGGTATTAAATTTCAATTCGTAGATATGAATGAAAAAGGAATGAGTAAAGGTGAATTAACTAAAGTGGCAGCAGCTAATGGCGGCCTTGAAAATATGGTTAATCCAGATGCTAAAGATAAAGATGCCCTAGCTCTATTTAAATATACAGCAGAGGAAGATAAGCTAGAAAGATTATTAGATAATCAACAGCTAATAAAAACACCAGTCATAAGAAATGGACAAAAATCAACCCTAGGCTATCAGCCAGAGGTGTGGAAGACCTGGGAGTAAGAATGATAGCATATGAAAGTTTCTGCATTAGTAGATTACATGGGTTATTATATTGTAGATAGCGAAAGCGTGTTTTTAATTTAATAACAACTTCCCGAGCGCAGTAACGGAAGTCCTAATCTCTCTTCACACAAACTTGCATTTAACCTATAATTAGATTAAGATAAACATCTGCAAATCAAGATAGATAAAGAGGATTTTTATGAATACAGGATTTTTACCAATTACAAGAGAAGAGATGTTAGAAAGAGGCTGGGATCAGGTGGATTTCGTCTACGTTTGTGGCGATGCCTATGTTGACCATCCTTCTTTTGGTGCATCCATTATAACAAGAGTATTAGAGGCTAATGGTTACAAGATTGGTTTTATTGCTCAGCCGGATTGGAAAGATCCTAAGTCTATAGATGTATTTGGTAAGCCAAGATTAGGTTTTTTGGTTTCATCAGGAAACATGGATTCTTTGGTTAACCATTATACAGTAGCTAAGAAACATAGAAGTACAGATGCTTTTACACCAGGTGGTGTTATGGGTAAGAGACCAGATAGAGCAGTTATAGTTTATTGTAATCTTATTCGTCAGACTTACAAGAAAGATGCAATCATAATCGGTGGTTTAGAGGCGTCTCTTAGAAGAATGGGACATTATGATTATTGGTCAGATTCCGTTAGACGTTCCATTTTACTAGAATCAGGTGCTGATATTATTAGTTATGGTATGGGTGAGCATTCAATTGTAGAAATCGCAGATGCCCTAAATTCAGGACTTGATGTAAAGGATGTTACCTTTATTAAGGGAACAGTCTATAAGACAAGGGACGAGGATAGTATATATGATGCTATTAGACTTCCTGATTTTGAGACTATTGAAAATGATAAGCGCGAATACGCAAGAAGCTTCGCCCTTCAATATAAGAATACCGATCCATTTCAAGCAAAGACTATGTATGAGTGTTATGGTGGAAAAACATTTGTAGTACAAAATCCTCCAGCACTTCCGCTTACAGAGCTTGAGATGGATGATGTATATAAATTGCCATATATGAGAGCTTATCATCCAAGTTATGAGGCAGCAGGCGGGGTACCCGCTTTACAGGAAATTAAGTTTTCTCTAACTTCTAATAGAGGCTGTTATGGAGAATGTAATTTCTGTGCCTTAACTATGCATGAAGGTAGAATTGTGCAGGCACGAAGTCATGAATCTATTATTACAGAGGCTAAGGAGATGATTGAAGATCCTGACTTTAAGGGATATATTCATGATGTTGGTGGCCCAACAGCTGAATTTAGAGCACCAGCTTGTTCTAAGCAGATGACCAAGGGCGCTTGTGTTGGCAAACGTTGTCTATATCCAAAGCCATGTATTAATTTAAATGTAGATCATTCCGATTATTTGAGCCTACTTCGTAAATTAAGAAAATTACAGGGTGTTAAGAAAGTATTCGTTCGCTCTGGATTTAGATATGATTATTTAGTTGCTGATAAGAATAAAGATTTCTTAAAGGAACTATGTCAATATCATGTTAGTGGACAGTTAAGAGTAGCACCAGAGCATATTTCAGATAACGTATTATCTAAAATGGGAAAACCTGGAGTTGAAATCTACAATGAGTTTGTCAAGGAATTTGAAAAGGTAAACGAGGAATTACATCTTAATCAATTTATCGTGCCATATTTAATGTCATCTCATCCAGGTTCTAGATTAGAAGATGCTATTATGCTTGCGCAATATTTAAAGAAGCATCATATTAGCCCTGAGCAGGTGCAGGATTTTTACCCAACGCCAGGTACAGTTTCAACAACAATGTATTATACAGGACTTGATCCATTTACTCTTGAACCTGTATTTGTTGAACATAACCCACATAAGAAGGCTATGCAAAGAGCTTTAATCCAATATTGGAAACCTGAAAATTATGATATTGTAAAGGAAGCATTAAAAGAAGCCGGTAGAGAAGATCTTATTGGTTTTGGTGAGGAATGTCTTATTCCACCACGTAAGATGACTTATACTTATAAATTAGATAAATATAAAAGTAAGGGTAAGAGTAAAAATAGCAGTAAAGATAAGGCTAAGCCAGCTAAGATAAATAAAAAAATCAATAATAAAAAGTCTAATGGACATAAGAAAACAAGATAGATTAAGTGACAAATTAGATGATTAATAGGAAGCAAGGTATAACTTTATAGTTAGTACCTTGCTTTTTTACTTATAAAAAATAAGACATAAGTACTATATTTTAGAAAATTTTCAAAAAAGGTGGTAATACCGCTTGCTATTTTTTTTTCTTTTGATATACTAAGCCCATGTTAACGACGTGAGAACTTAATACTTGAATCTAGTGTAACTCTTTAATG
>NZ_JAEEVD010000048.1:0-20191 GCF_016290755.1 Lachnospira sp. | reverse complement strand
TTATTGAAAAAGATTGTGGCATCACCTTTTTATATAAAGCAGCGGTTGCATCAGGACTGCAGTCCGGATATCTGAAAACAATCCCCCTTGAAGACTTTAGGGTAAAACATGATTTTACCTTCATCTGGCCCAAAGATACCGTTTTCAGTGAAGAGATCCGTGCAATATGTGAGGAAATCCATTAGCTATATCAAGATTAATATGTATTAAATTCAAGAAAAAAGCGCTACTTTTTACAATTAATGTTAGAAGTAGCGCTTAATAACCTTTAAACGTATATTATATTATAATTCCTTCAAGATGGTCACATTCATGCTGAATTATCTGAGCAGTCCATCCTGTAAACTTCTGTTTACGCTTATTAAAAGACATATCTTCAAACTCAACTTCAATTTCCTTATATCTAGTTGTTCTTCTTGTTCCTACTAATGATAGACATCCTTCTTCTGTGTTAAAAGCGCCGCTCTTTTTTACAATCACAGGATTAAACATAATCATATTCATAAGTCCCATATTTACAACAATAATTCGTTTATTTACTCCAATCATATTAGCAGCCATACCAACACAACTATCTGAATTAGCTGCTAATGTATCAAGAAGATCTCTTGCAATTTGAATATCTTTACTCGTTGCAGGTTCTGACTTTTTTCCAAGAAACAATACGTCTCTACATATATCTCTAACCATTATTATAAATCCTCCATTATTAATTATTATTTTTTCATTTCTTCTGAAAGTTCAATTTCACTATAGTTAGGCAAAAAAATGTAAAAATTAGCTTCTAGCAACTTATATTTTCTAACATATTCCGTTGTATAATTATAATATTTATCCAACTGTGTAGTTCCATTATCTTCTTTACCATTTAACCCCGACTTAATTTTATTTTCAATTACAATTACTTTAGATGATCCTTTTATAAATAAGTCAATATTTCCTTCGCTTTCTCTAACTATTTCATAATCATCATGAAAATCATCTATATTCAAAACTTCTTTTGAAAATTCTAAAAACATCTTTGGATTATATCGAAAATAATATGCCAAAAGATTCAACATAATCACCTCATCGTTTTCTTTTCTGATAATTTCAAGAAAAGACACATTTAAGTTATTGAAATGTCCATTAGGTTTTAATTTAGTAACAGATGATTCTTTCTCCCATACGACACCTCACAAATATTATTAACTATATAACTTAGCTGTTATAAGCACACTTAGCACAATACATTTTATGCAAAAATAAACTTTAGCACTTTGCCATAGATTTTACAACTACTTAAAAAGCTATCAAAACTTTATCTCATACAATAAATACTATTATTCGTAGCTTCATCATCTATCTAATTTAATAAAACACCTCTCAATCCCTGTCTTTACCTTATTGGGGCATTGACAAAAATTGGAAGGTGTTTTATATACTTATCCTTATGATTAAATTCAGTAACACTTTTCTTAAAAAGATATACCTATTTAAATTTTTTATATTGTCTATTTTTTCTAAATAAAACCTCTATACCTATTAATGATACTGACATAATTGTCATTAATAAATAAATAATTGACATATTATTATCCCCTGTGGTTGGAGATTTTGCTGTTTCACTAGATTCCACTTTGACAGCCTCATCTGTAACCACCGCTGTGTCGGCTGCCACCTCTAAGGATACTTCATTAAGATTTTCTTCTTTCTTTATCTTAACCAGTGCAAAGATAGCATTCTCAATATCTGTTGCCATTGCATCAACCTTTTCCTGATTATCAGACATAAAGCCTCTCTCTACTTCATTAATTGCATCAGTAACTCCTGAGAAGTCCTCATAATCTGAAGGTGTTAAACTTCTAGCCTTGGCAATTTCGGCATCAACCTCACTATAGTCTGCCTCTGCAAGATACTTAATCTTAAGCCAATCACTACTTGTCATATCTATCGCACCAGCACCTGAATTACCTGTTACCACTTCTTTTACATCTTCAAGAGGAAGTACCTGATATGAGAATGGAAGTACTCCTTCTGTTTCATAAGTAAATTCCATTGGTGTAGCCTCTTCAAGAGTATAATCTCTCTTCTCGTATGACTGTTCATTTACAATATGTGAAGCCCATGCCCAGTTACCAATTGTAGATTTGTCTTTCCAGTCAAAACCTGTTGTGAATAAATTCTCACCATTATTATCCCAGCTACTACCTGTATATGTACCCTTAGAATTAGTTACCTCAGAGTTAACAATTAACACATGATTATATGCATTTTGGAACATAACTGCCCATTCAGGCTGCATATTCTTAGGATCATCTCCTTGAATTTCAGCACCTGTAATAGGTTCTTCAATACCATTAAACACACATGTATCTGCTGCAATACATGCGCCATTTCTAGAATTTAGGCAACGAGATAAATGATAAGGTCCAATTTCTTCAAACACAGGATTAGCCTCCGCCGCTGTCTGGTGTGTTGAATCATCAATATAACAGTTAATCAAGTTACCAACGCCCTGTCTAATCATAGGCACACGTTGTCCAACATTTACATAATGATTATAGCAAAGAGTAAGGTTAATATTACTATTAGCATCCTCTACGACTTCTCCATCTGGTCTTACATAATTAACGAAATCCTTATCTCCAGAGCCACTTAAGTGGCACTTTTTATGATATGCAGAATAAGCCATAATCTGACCAGGTGTAGCACCAGCTGTTCTCATCTGATAGTATAAGCTCTTCTCCGGATTTAATTCACCCTTCTGATATCTTTCTTCCATAAACATAATAGACTGATAAATAGAGCTATCTTCTGATGGTGTTTCAGTTGCCTCATCACCTATCTTGCACCATGAAATTGTGATTCCATTAGAACCATTTTCTATATCAATATTACCATCTGAGGCGATTTCAAATGTACAATGATCAATCCATACATTCTTGCCACCGTTAATCTTAATATTAGTCCAACCAACTTCCTTTTGTGCACCAGCATCATCCCACTGCCACATTTCCTTAAACTTAAGATTTCTAATAACGATATCATTACTACTAATTTTAAGTTCAGTATGTTTAATACTACTGCCATTAGTAGAGAAAATTGTAAGTCCATCAATACCACTTAAACTAATCTGTGTTACATCACTTTTAGCCATAAGCGGATTAGTAAATCCCCCATTTACATTAGCAAGTTCATTAGATGGTTTCTTATACTTTCTTACGAAGTTATACTTTCTAAGGACGCTACTTGTAAGTAAGTCTGATAGATATTGATATCCCAAATCCATATCCTTAGTGATTTCCATGACTTTAACCTGGCCTTTCTGTGCATCACGGATTGCATCAAGAAATTCCTTCTCATCATTAATCACCCTGTAATACTCAGTGCCAACGTATTCACTTCTGTCATGAATATTCCCCTCTACTGAAGCAAATCCTGTCACTGATAGAAAAGAGCTATTATAGCTACTTTTAGTTGTAATAGTTCCAGGAATCTGGGACACTCCACTTTCTGTGGGATAGGCTGATTCATTATTCTTAATTGCCTCAGAATCGCTTCCTGCATAGATTGCCACACTGCCTGGCATTAGAGCTGCTGAAAATGTTAAGACTCCGGCAATAACCAGAGTACCTACCCTTAAAGCACTCTTTCCGCTAAATAATAAATTTTTTCTCATTAAAATACATCCTCCCCCTGTAAATTAACTTTTAGCAAGATAAATGTTAACATATTTTAATGAGAATAACAATAGATTTTATGCAGTTTTCACTGAATTTAACTTATTTTTTTGCTTATATTAGTAGAATTTACCATTATACTGTTTTGATATTCACAATTTAAAATTTAACTTGTCATAAAATTTACAGTTTAATATTAGAATTAAAAAATCATCTTGTCATAAAATTTACAGTTTAATGTTAGAATTAAAAAAGGACTATCCTAATTGGATAGTCTCTCTCTTTTTTTACTGAATTTCAGCTTTATATACTTTATATGAATAAATCGATCCTGAGTACCTATGTGAATCTGCTTATTACACTGAAATGAAACATTATGGACTCCGTTTTTGTTGATATGATTCAGGCATCTTATGACCACATTTGCACATCATTTTTCTGCCCCATACCCTGTCGGATATCCTTGTACCGACCGTTATCAAAAGCTCGACAAATATTGCAAATGTTTCAAGCTTTGACCTGGTGAACATTAAACTTATTGCTGCTTTTTTTCCGCTTGATGTTTTTTCTGATTCATTCATTCTTTTTGCATATAGAAGTTCTGATACAGCAATATCTAATGCCTGGCATAAATATGAAGGACAGAAACTGAGAATCCGTAAAACACCTGCCTATTTCTGTAAAGGTATAGTTAGATTCATAAGTTGTTGAAATCAGATATTTTAAGTGTTAAAATTAAAGAGCGATTTGGTATGTTTAACATATCATCTGAGAAACACCGATTGGTTGCGCCAACAACCTTTCCGGTGTTTTTCTTTTATAAAAATCCTCAAATGCTGTCTGTACGCGCTTGTTGATATCGTTGTCCTCACAAACATATAAGTTAATGCTAGCAGAATAAAAGCTTATTATTTGCAAAACTCTTTTTATAAAAAAATTATTTGCAAATACATAAGAGTTCTTTGGAAAATAATCTATGTTTATGACAATTGCCTTACCATTGTTACTTCCATTCTCAAAACTATCAGCAGAACTCTATAATTCAATTGCTATGCCTGTACCATAATCAATTGCTCTTTCAACATAGGTTAGAAGTGCCTTGTATGCATCCTGGAAGAAATCAGGTATTCCTAATTTTCTCTGGTTTACGATGACTTCTTTCAGCTTTAAACAAGCATTATAATCAAAGAAGTCATAATCTCCATCATCTAATAATGTTTCACATTCTGCATTAACTCTATCAACCATATTGTCAAGAAACCATGTGCTTTGTTCATCACCAAAATATATTTCTTCTACTCTCGAGTCAGGTTCCATAGACAAATCATATGTTGGACCATATTTCTTCATATCATCAAGTGTTTTTGCCAAATATAATCTCATGTTTACATTTCCCTCCTCTTCTTGATTTTAAAATGCGTCTCTTCATTAGTTCCAGGAGTGCCATCAAGTTTAACGTACTTCTTTGCTTTATTATCAAATATACGCAGATAACCCGATGGCATATCAGCCTTTATTGTATAGTTTGCATTTCTGAAAACATATTTTACACCCTTTGCTTCTCCCTTTTTGCTTGGTGTAAACTTAGAAACCACGTCATTAAGGTTTACTTTATTCTTCTCCCAATTCGAATTATATTTTGATTCTCGTAATTTACTCTTGTAATAGCGGATGGCATCAAGCATTGAGCTATGAATCATTATTCTTGCATAGAATTTTGCTGCTTTTGAATAACCTGCTTTACTGTCTGACATAGGGCACCTCCTTACATAATCTGTGAAAATCTGTATACGTTCTGAAGTCAATGCCCAATATATCAAGTTGTCTTTCAGCTATTTTATCGTGTTTGCCATATAGAATCAGTTTTTCCGGTAACAATACAAGTATTTTTTTCATGAATGAATAATCGCATTCATCAGCTGTTGTATCGCATCCTAAAAATCCTGCGGCAACCATTACTCCATGTGGAGTATTTTTGAAAATTACATCTGGATCAAGTCCACCAGTTCTTGTGTTTAATAATATTTTTATACCATTAACGGCAAGAACAGCCAAAAACAGATGATTCAATAAAATTATTGCCTCTTGCCATTCTTCATCCATATCTGAAGTTACAGTCACATCCATGCCTATAACTCCCATAAACAAAGAATATTCTTCAATCTCATCCAATACTTTGCCTATTCTTGGGTATAAGTTTTTATCCCTTCCAAAAAAACACAATACTGTTTTGGCTGGATTGATGATACGCCAATTTTTTCTCTGTGAATATGGCACAACCATCTCTGGCCATTCATCTAGGAACATGTCCTTTGTAAAAATCGGCAATCCATTTTCATCGAAAGTAATATCCTTATCTTTGAGATAATCGTACATTTCATCAATAGAAATGAAAAGATCTAACATGCTTCTTATTTGCATATTTTACCTCCTATTACGAAATACTCGGAGGAAATGTGCAAACATAATACGATTTGGTATGTTTAACACATCATCCTCTCCTAATTTAATTGTTCTTTATTTATCAAAATACCTGCGCCAACAGTTATTTTTTTTCAATTTTATCCTGTCATTTAGCTACCTCCTAATATTTCTGTCGCTTTTTTGCAAAGCCCTTTGATACATGATATTTCTTTGTGATTTCACTCACAGACATGCCTTTAGTCTCTTCGTATGGCATTGCTACTTCTCCAGCAAGAGCTTTTACTTGCCATTCTACACTGCAGTATACTTGTGCTTTCTTAAACGAACGCTGAAGAGTTGGTGTATAACCTATCTCATACATAAATATATGGCACATTTCGTGTAAAATAAAACCTAGATAAGCTCCGATTCTGTCCATTGCTCCATCATAAACATATTGCTTTATTTCTATGGTGAATCCATTGCCTTCATTCTTAATACATTGAGCAACAACATTCTTTGGCATTGCGTCATCTTCAACCACACTGTATGTGCTGCCTTCAAATACATCCGGTAGCTTTTCTAAAGATTCGAGCACCGGAAATGGACCTTCTTCTGGTACGTCAAATAATTCTCTAAAAAAAAGCGAATATGTTCTAAGTTTAGCCCTGCTCACAGGCTTTGTTATGTAGTCCAATTTAGTTTTCCTCCTTCTTCTGTAATAATTTAATTATCCTGTCTGCCGTTTCGTCATCAATGTCATCAAATGATCTTGCAAATTGCAATGCCACCTTACGTTGCATTATAGACGAGTCTTTCATATCAATTTTTGTTTGAACCCTGGATTCTTCAATAGCTTCATTTAATTCTGTCCGTTCATCTGTGCTCAAATTATAAAATTGGGCAATAGTCTCTGCCCATCCTTTAGGTACATTCTTCTTTCCATTTTCTACTGCAGATAAAAATGGAGTCGTTGTGCCCAACATTTCTGCCATATCGCCCATTACTTGATGATTTTTGACACGTAAAACTCTCACAAATTCACCAAACCTCGTATACATATAGTGCACTCCTTTCTACAACTGTAGAATATCACCTTTTAAACAAAAAATCAATAATTTTATTAACCTATTTTTGGTTAACTTAGATAACCCCTATTCTTTTTAACTCCTATTTCCTGCGATAGCTTGTATCTACTATCCTATAGACAGCAATAAAAAAGCCCTGCCATCACTGGCAAGGCTCTATATACACGCATTTTTAGTTTCCTTCATCTTATATTTTTTATCAAGAAACTTTTTTGCATCCTCTGTAGTAATTTTTCCCTTTTTTTCTTTTTCAATATATTATTTAAAATCTGCAGTAGGTTCGAGACCATCAACTATTTATCAGATTCCGGCATAGAATCACATTTATTTATCCAGCTCCTTAATAATATTCAAAAGATATCCTCTTAGATACAATCCGAATCCCCATACAAAAGAACCACACACCGTCGTAATAATCTTCTGAATTGTAGTCACGGAAATCAGGCTTGTGTACTGGTAAACTAAATTGGTAACATGATGTTCGATAATATATAATATAATCATCATGAAGGAGGAACATCATGTCAGTACATTATAGTGAGGAATTTAAGAAAGATGTTGTTAAAGCATATATGGATGGTGATAGACCTATAGTCCAGATTGCTGCAGATTACAACGTCGCTAAGAGCACAGTCTCAGAATGGGTAAAAAAATACGGAGAAGAATGCCAATATAAGAAAAATACCACAAAAACTAATGAATCAGAATCTGCTAAAGAGATTCGTCGCTTAAATAAGCTATTACATGAAAAAGATAAGGAAATTGATTTCTTAAAAAAAGCAGCGGCATTCTTCGCCAAGGAGATAGATTAGTGGTATATCGCTTCATTGACGAGCACAAAGAAAGTTTTGGTTTAAGATGGCTGTGCCGACATTTCGGAATTAGCCTTAATTGTTATTACAATTATCTTGCTGATAAAAAAGAGGATTATCATAAGCAGCGTGAAGCCATCTTAGAAAGGATTAAATACATTTTCTATAACAACAATAGAACTGTTGGACATAGAGCTGTAAGGATCTTTTTAAAAAGATATGGCATATATTTGAGTAAAACAACAGTGCATAAATATATGAATAAAGATTTAGGACTTGGCGCAGTTATAATGCGTAAAAAGCCTAATTACAAACGCTGCAAAAAGCACAAGATATTTGATAATCTACTTAAACAAAACTTTAACGTTAATGAAAAGAATAAAGTCTGGTGCACAGATTTTACCTATATGCGTCAGCCAAATGGCAAGTTTAGATACAACTGTACTATTATTGATTTATATGATAGATCAGTTATTGCTTCAAAAAATAGCGATTATATAAATACAGAACTTGCCATCGATACATTAGAGGAAGCTCTCAATAAAGAAAATCACCCAAAGAACTTAATATTACATTCAGATCAGGGAGTTCAATATACTTCCTGGGAGTTTGTTGCTTTCTGTAAGGATAATGGTGTTACTCAAAGTATGAGTAAAGCTGGTTATCCTTATGATAATGCGCCTATGGAAAGATTTTATAATACATTTAAGAATTGTTTTTATTACAGATACACTTTTGAAAGTGTTGAAATGCTTGATGAAATGACAAGAAGATATATGAATTGGTACAACTATGTAAGACCACATTCAGCTAATGGATATTTGACTCCTATGGAGGCAAGATCAAAGTAGTTATTTTCGGACCAAAGTGTTACCAAAAATCTTGACCAGTACAATATTTACTGATTCAACCTTGTTAATGGCACAAAGCTTTTTCCCCGCGTCTTTGCTGGACGCTCCGCAATGGAAGGCCTGCTCTGTCGGTAATCCATAATCGAGTACAATAAGCCTATCATGACAATCCGGATTTGATTTAATCCGAAGCGATGGGTACTGGTTTATAAAATCATTAACCACAGATGTCGTAAGAAATCCTCTCTTGCCATGCCCATTCTCCGTAAAAAGAATTACTTCCACGCCTGTTCCGTGAAGTCGCAATTTGCGACTTCATGTATTCTATATTCAAACAAAGATGTTTTTTGTGGTCGCAAAAATCGACCGCAAACCTTACACAAGGCATTTGAGATAAGAATTTCATATGCCGACACTGGCATAATTGAAACCCACGATTTGCTTCAGCAGATGCTTAATCTTGTAAATATGCTGATACTTGCTGGTGATTTAGAGTTTGCACGTCTTAAATCTGTATACGGATATCTGAATAATCTGTATATCAGATAGCACAAACCTGAGAAAGCACTAGAGCATAAAAAATGGCTGAATGCCAGAAATAAACAAAATAAGAATATCACACACAGAAACGCATAAGCTATTAATGCCACTAAAAAAGCTGTTTGACATCGCCAGATATCAATGGTATAGTATCTTTAGTGGTTGCGCTGCGGAAACTTGCGATGCCCGCAGCCGGTGGAGTTCCATGCGTGGGCTCCACTTTTTTTATGCCAAATAAAGGAGGATTCAGAAATGGCTAATAAAACATTTTACACATATGATGAGCAAATCGAAAAGCTTGAAAAAGAAAAGCAACTTATTATTTCTGATTCTGAATTTGCCAAAACCACTTTACAAAAGTTAAGCTATTTTTCATTAATCGGCGGATATAAGGATTTATTTAAGCATAAACCATCCGGTAATTATCTACATGGAGTTACTTTTGAGGAAATTACCGCTTTCTATTACTTTGACGAAGAATTAAGAACGCTCTTTCTAAAATATATCTTACATGTGGAAAGACAGTTAAAATCCATGCTTTCCTACTACTTTTGCGAAAAATATGGAGAACAACAGACGGCATATTTAACTGCAGCTAATTATAACTATACTCGCAGAAATCAAAGCAAAATAAATCACCTGATTACTACCTTAAGTAAAACCATCGCCTTACCAAACAACTATAGTTATATCACTCATCATGCAACAGTGTATGGAAATGTCCCTTTATGGGTAGCAACCAATGCGCTTACTTTTGGACAAATTTCAAAAATGTATCAATATACTACTTCGGATATCCGCACCAAAGTTAGCCTGAATTTTGCCAATATGTCAGAGGTTCAATTGCATCAGCTCATCCGTATCCTTGCAAGCTGTAGAAATGTATGTGCTCATAATGAGAGGCTTTATTCATTTCAAGTAAATGAAGCTATTCCTGATACGGTTTTACATAGTAAATTACAAATACCACAGAAAAACGGACAATATGCTATCGGCAAGAAGGATTTATTTGCAGTAGTGATTGCTTTGCGTTATCTTATTGATAATCAGGAATTTAAACAATTTAAAGCTGAGCTCAAACGATTGATTCATTCTGTTCTCAAGAACTGCCCACACATCAGCCAGGAACTACTATTTTCCAAAATGGGTTTTTCTGAAAACTGGGAAAAAATTGTATGCTATAAAAAATAGTTACATGACGTACAATCAGCGAGAGAAGTTACACACATGTTTGCTATTAATATAACCAATGTAACTATTCTTCATCATAAAAGTCATCAAGTACATACATCGGGTGATGTATTTGACTGTAAAATATTGGAGTCGTCTAGTATAAGTGACTGCAAACCAGAATGACTTAAAGAGCTATTAGAAGATGTATCATCACTCTGGCAAACCTCTTTGGTATGACTGTCAGAACCTGTTTTCTTCTTGGACGCATTAAGTCTTTGGGGTTTAAAATGATTAGCATCTTTTCGATCCTTGAATCCGGTCCGATAAACAAAAGTCCTCGGGAAATCTTTTAATATTTCTTTTCATTGCTTTATTGATATTCTTGGTCTCAACCTAATACAGAATTGTCAAATCGCACTATCATAACTTGTCTTCCTCGTATATCATAAATCAATTAAGAAATATCAATGTTCTGACCGGTTCTTTCAATTGTCTTATTTTCTTCATTTGTTACAACTTCATCCATACGACACCTCATCTATATAAAACATTTTTATTTGAGGTTACAAATTGGAACCTCAAATGATATTTAATTTACACAACTTGTTTATATGTCACTATAGAGAGAAGCAAAGAATATAATTTCAAATAGAGGATTAACAATTGCATAACTGCAATTTATAATAATGTTGTGAGTTTGCAAACATCACATGTTCAGAAAAGAAGGAGGAAACGAAAATGTATAGATCCTCTGACATATATGAAAATATCGTTAGATTTACTCACTTCAGAATAACGCATAAGAAAGGAACGGTGCGATATGGGAGATTTTTTTCAAGGAAAAGACGAACGTATTGTAGATGGCACTCGATATACAAGATATCTCGATTTGAACAAATGGTATGGCATTGTGGTTCCTAAGGATGAAAACGCATATAATGAGATGTGTGACTATAAAGTATGGGATGACAATAAAGGTGATATAAGAGATATTTACTGGTTTATGAAATTTCACGAAGACAAGTTTTATCTTATGGAGAAATACTTATTTAATTTCATAGACGCAGAATGCCATCTGTTGATCAATATGTATGAAGAGGAGTGGATAGAAGGAGATAATTTGAAAAAAACTCTCGAGATAACTGATCGCATGATTAACAATTCAGATAATGAGGAATTTCTTGAACTGGCAAAGGAGTTTCGCAACCTTGTTCTGAAGGCAATTGAAGTCAATACATGTGTGGGGTGCTTTTTCTAAAAATCGAAGCATAAAAAGGCTCTCTTACTACCGATAATGGCAGTATGGGAGCCTCTGTTATTTGCAATTCTTTCAACATCTATTTGAATTGTTCTTTCGACTTTATAGAGATGATGCCATATCTTTTATTCCGCTCATCACGTTCTTGTCGTGATTTGTAAAAATGCCCATTCCCTCCAAGCCCAGATAGCCGAGGAAATCGCCATCGTATGAGAACTTTGCTCCATCGTACATATTGTCATATCCTTCATTCAGCCCCCGCCGCCAATGATGGCAGTGTGGGGAGCCTTGATGTTTCTTACTTGCTTTTTTGATTAGGTGGCGAATTACGGTTTTCCTCCTATAGTGATTCTCTACATCCTTATACAGGCGTTCCACTATATGTCATCAACAATCCTCTTCTTTTAAACATTATATTCCGAACCTCGTATCAAGTTGATTGGATTCTGTTTTACCATTAAAATACAAAATGTACCGATTATCATTCTGCTCTTCACCGCTAATTACTGCTTCCACTTGAGTAGCTTTCCATGTAACTTGACACAAATCAGAACTGGCATTTGCCCCATCAGCTGCTATATCAAAAGAATACTTTACAATCGTTCCTGTTTCATCTTGAAGAACTAATCTGGCATGTGTATGTCCAAATGGCCAATCCGGATCTCCTACCTGCTGGAATAATAATTCATATTTTCCATCCGGTGATGTATATGAAGCTACATCATGTATTTTATACTTTGTTGTATATGTAAAAATTCCAGCTAAAATCATAATTAGAATATTGAAGAATGCCACCATCCCCAGAATAACTCTAACCACTGGTTTCTTTATGGCTTTACAGCATAACATTGAAATAAATGTTGCTATGAATGCTATAACAAAAATCATTTTATTCGCCTCTATCTTTGTCTTTTTCACTCTGAGAAATTCTCTCTGTAAGTAGCCTTGGCCTTTGCGCTGGTCAGATCCAACTCGTCCATATCCACTTTAACCTAGATATGATGCTTCGTTTCAGATAGTTTGGACAAAAGACAGACAGTCTCCACATGCACAGTTCCAGGGAACATATCCACTAGACAGACCTTCTTAATCTTATAGCCTCTTTCCTGTAACATTACTAAATCTCTTTGAAGAGAAGTTGGCTTACATGAAATATAAACCATAGAATCCACACCATAATCAATAATTTTTTCTAGGGCCTTAGGATTAATACCATCTCTTGGTGGATCAAGAACGATAAAATCAGGCTTATCTTCTATCTTATCAAGGGCAGTTAATACATCTTCTGCAATAAATTCGCAGTTATCAAGTTCATTAAGCTTAGCATTTTCCTTAGCTGACTTAACTGCATCTTCAACGATTTCAACACCAACAATTTTTTTAGCAACAGGAGCCAAAATCTGAGCAATTGTACCTGTTCCCGAATAAAGATCAAAAATAACCTTATCCTTAGTCTCACCAACATACTCTCTTGCCTTTGAATAAAGAACCTCAGCTCCTAAAGAATTAGTCTGGAAAAATGCAAATGCAGCAATCTTAAAATTAAGACCTAAAAGCTCTTCTGTAATATAATCCTGACCATAGATAATTTCTGTGCCCTCATTAATTACAACATCAGCAATAGAATCATTAAGTGTGTGTAATACACCAACAATCTTTCCTTCTAAATCAAGCTTTAATAAGGCATCAGATAATTCCTTAATCTTAGCATCATGATTTTCTTGTGTTGTAGTTATTAAATCAATTAGGATTTCTTTTGTCTTAACAGCCTTACGTACAAGTAAATGTCTTAAGAAGCCTTCATGACTATTCTTTCCTAAAAATTTAAGGTCATTACTAGTTGCCCAAGCCTTAACACAGTCAAGAATCTTAGAATAATCCTTATCTACAATCTTACATCCTGATACATTAACAATGTCATACATACTGTTTCTCTTATGAAGACCAAGAGCTAATGGGCCATCTTTAAATTCATCTCCAAAAGAGAATTCCATCTTATTTCTATATTCTTCAAACTTAGGACTACCTAAAATTCCTTCAAATTCATAATCCGTCTTAGCCACAGCATCAATAAGTTTTTTAACCTGTTCTCTCTTCATTTCAAGCTGTGTATTATAATCAACTGTCTGATACACACAACCACCACAATTACCAAAATGTGGACAGACTTCGTTAGTTTCACTATCAGCTTTCTTAATAACCTCTAATAATCTACCTTCACACTTACCATGTTTCTTTTTATTAACCATAAAGCTTACTTCCTGACCTGGGATAGAGTTTTTAACTATAACTCTACTTGGCTCTTCTTCCCCCATAGGAATAAAACTAGCATTAGCAATAACCACATCATTAGCAGATAAATCTCCCTTATCTACCTTAGCAATTGGCTCAACTACTGCTTTATTAGGAAAATCTGCATATAAAACTCTACCTGTATAAACTTCACCTTTTTTCAAATTCTTTCTCCAATCTTTATCCAATAAATAGCCTAATCATATTATCATAAAAAATATATTTCCTTCAACACTAAAAAAGCCCTTTCTATCTTAGGATAGAAAGGACTTAAATTCTTATCAAAACAAATGACACAACTAGTAAGTCAGCGAATCTGACTAATTCTCAAGTTCAAAATCATCATCATCATCAAAATCATCATCGAAGTCATCATCATCAAAGTCATCATCAAAATCATCTAAATAATCTGGTGTGAAATATCTATAAATTGCATATGCCACAGCAGCAATTGCTGCAACTGCTGCTAAAACAGCAAGTACGATAACAACAATATTAACCTTCTTACTCTTCTTAACTTCTACTTCCTTCTTACGTAGAATATCATTAAGTTTTGTAGCAGCAATGATTTCTTCAATTTTGTCCTTACTCATATGCCCTCTCCTTTCAATCACGGTCAATCTTTAATTAGAATTATATCATAGTAATTTTAATGTTGCAATAAACTTTACTTTTTCTTAAGATTTGCAAATTGACTAAGCATGCGCTTAATTCCAAACTCCTCAAAATCTACTGTGACCATATAATCTCTTGGAGACTCCTCTATTTTTTTGACAATACCCTCACCAAATTTAGCATGAATAACAGTGTCCCCTTCTCTATAACCGAGACTTTCTATTCCGCCAAGTCCAGTACTAGGGCCTTCTTTACTAGTCTTAAAGGCACTTACATTAGTGCTTCTTTTGAAGGCTGAATCTTTCTTATTTCCCTTCTTTAAATCAAAAAGATCCATTGGGAATTCCTTACCAAAACCTACCTTAGTATTATTAGTCTTAAAACCTGAATTACTCTGGCTAGGCTTAGTTGTATATGCACTTGCAGAAGATGAATAACTTGATTTATAAGCATTGCCACCGTAACTTGAAGAATAGCTCTTACCTATTGGAACTCTCTTGCTTTCATATTCCTTAGTTTTACCAGAACCATAAGCTGATAAAATACTCTTTCCAACTGCTCTAAAATTAGTCTTGTTACCTGAAGAATAATCCTCATCCCCACCGTAACTAATATTCTTGTTATTACTATAACCGGTGCAATTATTCTCGATATTAAGATACTCTTCTGGAATTTCCTTTATAAAACGAGAAACCTTACAGCTTTGAGTTTCTCCTCTAATCATACGCATCTTAGCAGCAGAAAGATAAAGCTCCTTCTTGGCTCTAGTGATACCTACATAACAAAGACGTCTTTCCTCTTCAATTTCCGTTGGATCATCGCTAGTAATAGTCATATAACTTGGGAAAAGGCCATCCTCCATACCAGTCATAAATACTATAGGGAATTCAAGACCCTTAGCTGAATGAAGTGTCATAAGCATTACCTGCTTTTCCGACTCATCTAAATTATCAATATCTGCAATTAAGGCAACTTCTTCAAGGAAGCCTGAAAGAGTTGGTTCAACTTCCTCTTCCTTACAAGTCTGCTCATAACTTACTATCTTAGAAATCAATTCATTAATATTCTCCTTACGAGCCTCAACCTCTTCTCTTTCTTCCTTTTCAAGTAAGCTGTCAATATATCTTGTTTCCTCTAAGATTTCTTCAATTAATTCATGAAGAGAAATATCATCAAGTCTTTCTCTAAACTTCTCAATTAAATCTACGAAAGGCTTAACCTTACCTGCACCACGCTTGATAGAATCTATGCTATCAATTTCAGTTAAGGCATCCCAGAAAGTAATCTCATTATTATCAGCGTATTCCTGAATGTTATTAATTGTAGTATCGCCAATTCCTCGCTTAGGAATATTAATGATTCTTTTAACTGCCTGACCATCATTAGCATTATCAATAGTCTTTAAATAAGCAAGTAAATCCTTAATTTCCTTTCTCTGATAGAAACTTACACCACCATAGATTCTGTAAGGAATATTACGCATAAGTAGCTTTTCTTCTAGGGCACGGGACTGGGCATTAGTTCTATAAAGAATGGCAATGTCATTATAATCCCATCCATCTCTAACCTTCTCAGCAATCATAGAAACAACGCCTTCAGCCTCTGTAAAGCCTGAATCATACTGAGCAAAATTTACTAAATCCCCTTCTCCATTCTCTGTCCAAAGGGCCTTATCCTTTCTGCCTCTATTATTCTTAATTACAGCATTAGCCACATTAAGAATTGTCTGAGTTGAACGGTAATTCTGCTCTAACTTAATAACCTTGGCACCGTCAAATGTAGTCTCAAAACTTAAGATATTAGTGATATTAGCACCTCTAAACTTATAAATTGACTGATCATCATCACCAACTACGCAAAGATTTCTATACTTATCAGCAAGTAAACTAATAAGCTTAAACTGAGATGTATTAGTATCCTGATACTCATCTACCATTATGTACTGGAACTTCTCCTGATAGTAATTAAGAACTTCATCATCTTTTTCAAAAAGTTCTACAGTCTTAAAAATAATATCATCAAAATCAAGGGCATTATTAAGACGAAGCTGCTTTTGGTATTCTCTATAAACTTGAGCAATTCTTCTTCCGTTATAGTCTCCGCCTACTGAAAGTTCATAATCAGCAGGAGCCTGTAACTCATCCTTAGCCTTAGAAATTGCGCTCATAATTGAACGTTCCTTAAGCATCTTAGTATCTATATTAAATCTCTTACAAATCTCTTTAATGACACTTTTCTGATCTTCTGTATCATAGATTGTAAAGTTGTTATCATATCCAATTCTATCTATATATCTTCTTAAAATACGCACACAAGTTGAGTGGAAAGTTGAAACCCAAACCTTACCTGCATTCTCACCAACAGCTAAATCCACTCTTTCCTTCATTTCTCTCGCTGCCTTATTAGTAAAGGTAATGGCTAAAATATTGTAAGGGGCTACCTTACAGTCATCTATTAAATATGCAATTCTGCTTGTTAAAACCTTAGTTTTACCAGAACCCGCTCCGGCAATAATAAGCAATGGGCCCTCAGTTGTCTCAACAGCCTTCTTCTGCATTCTATTAAGTCCACTTAAGTTCATATCAACCTCTCATAATCTCTTCTTAAATCTCAAACAAAAATCATTATATCATAAATGAATTCCAAAGAGAACATCTTTTCGAAAAAGAAAGCCCTAGTATTTTGCCAATAGGCTTTAATACTAGGGTTTCTTTAAAACAAATATTTTTATATTGGTTTTATTATCACATTTAACTAAATTAACTTTGTTCCGCAATTTCCACAAAACTTAGTTCCTGTTGTTGGTGTGCCACAATTAGGACAAAACTTTGGAATCTGACCAATTATTGTAGGATTTGTAAAACCTGCATTAGCTCCCTGATTAGCATTATTCATTGAATTTACCATCTGTGAGCCAAGAGCCATTCCCATACTTGCACCAACCATATCACCAGCAAGGCTTGAACCGCCCTTTGACATTCCATCAGCCATAGAAATATTAGTGTACTTATTCATATCTCCAACCATAGCCTGAGCTGCTGCCTTGTTCTGCATTCTAGTAACTTCTTCTGGATATGAAACGCTAGCAATGTTAAAATCTGTAACACTAAAGCCTAACTTGCATAATTCCATATCAAGATCTGACTTAATACCTGCTGAAATCTGTAAGCTGTAAGCTTGTAGATTGAAAATGTCTTTACCTTCCGTAGCAATCCATTTCATAAGTAATTGATCAACCACGGCAGACACTCTAAGCTTAACATCCTCTACTCTATACTCTGTCTTAACTCCAGCTAACTTATCAATAAGAGTGATGTAATCATCCACCTTAAAAGAATAATTACCAAAGGCTCTTATTGGAAGACCACCTGGTAAATTAAGCTGTGGTGCGGCAAGAACTACTGGGTTTTTAGTGCCCCACTTTTCAGTAAACTCTTTAGTGTTAACAAATAAAACCTCAGCTCTTAAACCACTGTTAAAACCGAACTTAAAACCCTTTAGAGTAGAAAGGAAAGGAATAATATCAGTTTCAATATTGTATTCACCTTCATCCTTAAAGACACCCTCTATCTTTCCGTTATACATAAAGATAGCGTCCTGTCCTGCTCTAAGAATAAGTTTAGAACCTTTTTTTATTTCATTGTTTGACCACTTGTGGAAAATGATGTCATCTCTATGCTCATTCCATTCCACAACATTGGCAAATTGACCACCAAAAATACCCATTTTGTCTCCTTAGAATTTCTTTAAAAATATATTTCCCACGCCTTTGTAGTAATAAAAGACTAATAGCTCTTTATTATAGACCCATCTGAGCCTTAAGAGCTGCTAATTCATCATCTACTGCCTGATTTGTAGGATTTGCATCATACTTAGCTGTTAAGCTATCGATGTTATTGTCTTCTTCAAGCTTGTTAAGCTCAGACATTGCATTAGCCTCATCAAGCATCTTGTCTGCCTTTGCTTCCATCTTCTCAAATGCAGCCATACTTGAGCTTGCGCCCATTCCCTTGCTTGCTACCTTATTAATCTTTTCCTGAGCCTTTGCAGCCTTAACCTTAGCCTTAATTGTATCTCTCTTAGCTTCAAGTTCAGCAGCATCCTTAACTAACTTATCATGCATCTGACGCATCTTTGTAGCATTTGCCTCAGCTGTCTGTGCAAGCTGTGTAAGTGAAGCCTGATTTGAAACTAATACCTGCTTCTTTTCAAGGAATGTTCTAGCATCTGCTTCGTTACCTGCAAGTAATGCCTTCTCAGCATATGACTGCATCTTAGCGATCTGCTCGTTACATTCATTTAATTCTCTCTTAGTTCTAGCCTCTTCTGCCATAACTGAAGCAGTTTCAGCCTTAACCTCTGCTAAATCCTTCTCAAGATTTCTTAAATACTGATCAATCATCTTCTCTGGATCTTCAGCCTTATCAAGTAATGCATTAATATTTGCACTCATAATATCCTTAAATCTTGTTAAAATTCCCATGTTTTCCTCCAAATCTCCCTTACAAGGGTAAAACAAATTTAATTTGTTTCATTATAATATAAATTTAAATTCTTGTCACCTATCTCTATTTCCTTAGGCAATTTAAATTTATCACAAAACTGGTATTTTACAAAGGTAAAAGACTGCACTTTAAGACTTATTTTATGCATTTTCAAACACTTTTTATGACTTCTAAAAAATATTATTAATAATGTCATCTAGTTTTCAATACTACTTGCTATATAAAATTTTTTTCTATATAATAAACTTTGAACGCATTTTAAGCTATTCAATACTAAATACTGAAAAGAGGTTCATAAATATAACTATGAATGATGATAATAAAGCGTTTATTAACGCACTTTTAAAGAAATTAGTAAAACTTAATTATATAAAGCCAAATGATGTTCCTAACATCAATCTATATATGGATCAGGTGACAACTTTCATGGACGAGCATTTAAGCGATGTGAAGCGCCATGAGGATGATAAGATTCTTACAAAGACTATGATTAACAACTACACTAAGAACAACTTATTACCTGCCCCTGTTAAGAAGAAGTATTCTAAGGAACACATTTATATCCTTACTTTCATTTATTATTTCAAGAACATCTTGTTTATAAGTGATATTCAAAAGATACTTAATCCTTTGACAGATAAGTTCTTTGATACTGATTCAAAGCCAGATCTTGAGACTATTTACAATGAGATTTACTTACTTGAGAAGACTCAGATTGACTACTTATCAAAGGATGTTATTAAGAAGTCAGAAATTGCCAATGATTCTTTTAAGGATGTTGAGGACGAGGATGAAAGAGAATTCTTACAGCTCTTCTCTTTAGTATGCCTTTTAAGCTTTGATGTTTATATGAAGAAGAATATCATTGAGAACTTAATCGATGATTTTAACGCTAAGCAGGAATCAAAGAAGAAGAAGGCTGTTAAGACTGAGAAGAAGGAATCTAAGAAAGAAACCAAGAAGGAATCTAAGAAAGAAAGTAAATAATTAAT
>NZ_JAEEVD010000047.1:0-20217 GCF_016290755.1 Lachnospira sp. | reverse complement strand
TACAGAAGGTCATAGATTTACTTGAAAGCGGTGAAACTAATATAGATATTGTTCAAGAAAAACTTGATGAGGTCGTTCGTGCTATAAATGATTTACAAGAAGAATTTGATGAAAATGACAGTGAAATTGAAACAGTGGCGCGTGATAGTATTGGAGAAACTGTTGAGTATATTTTAGAGTGGTTTGGCATTCCCATTGAAATTGAAGAGGCAATTAGAGAACGAGAGTGGTAATTGCCAATTTCATATTCGTATGAATTATTGTTGGAGGATACACTATGAATGTCCAATTGCTTTAAAATGCTGTTCGTAGGTCTGAAGTGTCTTGATTTTTGTGCCTTGTGCGTGCTTGATCCGCAGATATCTGCTGAACGCGTCAGAGGCGGAAGTCGTTGAAATTTGGGGCATTCTGATGATTTTGCTTCTTTTGGCTTGCATACTTGATTCCTCCTAAAAGTGCCAAAAATCAAGCACGCACAAAACAGCATATAAAAAGACCGAGAATACTTGAAATTCCAAGTGTTCTCGGTCCCTTTGGTCGGAGTGTCGGGACTTGAACCCGAGGCCTCTTGACCCCCAGTCGCATAAGGGGAGTTTTATCTAACGTTAGCCAGGTCCGGGTCGTATTACTGAACACCTTGAAATTTCAACGTTTGTGGGCGCGCCAAGAGTGCAGGAGCCGATCAGCGTTGAAAAATAAAAGGATCTCTAATTCGAAAAATCTGTTAGAGATCCGTTAGAAAAAAGCATTTTGACAGTTAGTCAAGCGGTCTGCTTGTTATTGTTTCCGGCCTGAAATCAATAGTATCTCATATAGACAAACTTGAATTTGTTAAACAAATATAATAAGCGCAAGACCTAAGATTATTAGAACTATGCCAATAACAAACTCTATCATTCCTACCCGCTTTGCATATTCTTCATTCTTTCGACCAGCTTTAAAGTCTGCCTCAAAACCATTGATAAGATTATACTTGTTCTTGAAATAGATAAAGTATCCAAACAGAAAGAACGCAAGTCCCAACAATATAGCCAGTACCTTTACGACAACCATAAATACACCTCCATAAATCCCGATTTAGTGATATCCCGTCAAACTGGAATTGTTAGCACTCTGTCTTATTGCACCGGAGGCATAAAGCATAAAATGCAATCGCCAGAAACTGTGATACCACAGACACAGTGACAAGATACACAGGATTCAAATCATACAGGGCACCGAGAAGCCAACTGCCCAGAAACCACGCAATACCAAATCCTGTCTCAAATATTCCGAAACCGGTGCTTCGCATGGAACGCGGGACGATTCCGCTGACAGCTGCTTTCATAATACTTTCCTGCGCACCCATTCCAATCCCCCACAGAATTATCCCAGCTCCGATCAACCAGGCATTTCCAGTCATAAAAACAAAACATGAGAAGAATGTGCTGCATAGTGTGGAAATGATCAGAGCCTTCAGCCCGACCTTATCATAAAGCCAGCCAAAGAATAGTGCAGCAAAGGCATCCACAGCCATTGCCCCAGCATATAGCAGGCTGAGCATGGATTCATTAAATGCTCCGGTATTAGCCGAATGAAGTGTGATCAGGGTGAAGTCTGCAAAGCCAAAAGCAAAAAAGCAGATGGCCGCCATGAACAGAACAAATGACTTCCTGAATTCAAAGCTTGCCGGTTTATCTTCCTGCTTTTCAAAGATCTCCGGATCAGGGTATCTTATCTTTGCTGTCAAAACAAGAGCTATGGTGATCATTGCAGGAACAAGCAGTATCGCAAAAGAGATCCTATATGTTGTAAAAAGGTCGTCTGTACCTTTTACAAGAGCTGTTACAAAAAGCAGTACCGGTCCGAGAAACGCGCCAAGCTGATCCAGAAACTCCTGATAGGCAAAGCCTTTTCCGGTTCCGATCTCGCTTGCCGCAAAGCTTACCAATGTGTTTTTGGCAGGCTTTTTTATCGCTTTTCCGATACGCTCCAGGATCACAAGACCGCAGGCCCAAATCCAGCCATGTTCAGGTACGAGTGCCAGTGCAGGAATCGCCAGAACCTGTATTACATAGCCTGTGATAACAAATGTCCAGTATTTCTTCGTTTTATCTGCTATAAATCCGGATATGAGCCTTAGTGAATACCCGCACAATTCTCCTATACCGGACACAAATCCGATGGTTGCAGCGGATGCCCCTGCGAGGTTCAGATATTCGCCCAATATGCTTCTGGCGCCTTCATGAGTCATGTCCGAAAACAGACTTACGATTCCCATCAGGGTTATAAATGTTATGGCGCCAGACAAAGCCCTTTTTTTATCCATGTTCTACTCCACTAATCCCGATTTGCTGATATCAATCGTGTCCATTCGTCCCCAAAAGGTTCTCTACGTACTCCTTAATTGATTTCCAATCCTTAACCCTCTTAAAGTTTTCATTTGGAAAATCACATTCCTGATTCCAAGGTCTATCGAATACCATAACTTTCAAATCCGGAAAATGCTCCAGATAAGGGATTGCAAATGGAGAATCTTCCACTGCAAAGTCAAACTGCATCTGGTAAAAATCCTCCAGTTCCAGATTATGCTCTCCCGCTTGATAAAATGCGTCCCTGCCATATTTATTTAGGCAAAACAGCTTCACTCGCTCCAAACCATGCTCATCCAGCCACTGGCGAGATGGTTCATACGCACTATAAGGTCTACCGGTGATGATATATACTTCATGTCCTCTATCTAACCACTCATTGATCACCTGGGAACATCCAGGAGTCTCTTCATAGGACAGTAAAACTTCCGGGCGATGTCCCTCCTCCATCAGAAGCTGATACTCCTCTTCGTTCAAATCAAAGGTCTTTTGGAGATTAAAGAATCTCACATCTTCATAAGGAACCTTTTTATCAAAAAGCCTTGCAGCAATCTCCGTGAAAGACTTTGCCGTCTCACATAAACAATCATCAAAATCTACGTAAAATACCATTTGTTCTCTCTACTTCCTCCAAGCCTACACGAAAGCCAGAATTGCCCGACTAGCGTACCTCTGTCATATACCTGTTATAAAGATCTCTGTACTGTTTTTTTAACTGCAAATATAACTCTCGAATCTGGTCGTTCCTTGAACACAGAAGGTAGTCTTCGTCCTCCATGATTTTAATCCATGGTGCAGCAGTAGTATAATCCAATATCGGGTCATCCGTTCTCTTGGATAAACGTTCCAAAAAGACCTGCATGACGCTAAGATAATTACCACCATCTTCTCTCGCTTCACACAGTTTATCTATTTCACTTTTAAACTCAACCAGAGATTTGGCGATATATAATCCCGTTTTATCATCATCGCCAATATACGTGTCAAACGGAGTTGCCCATTTTGGTTCTGTAGAATCTCCAATTCGTAAAATAGATTTCTTATATAATCTAGTTAATCCATCAAAATATTTGTTTGTGGAATAGAACACATCGACAGAATCATACAAAATATGCTGGCATATCTTAGCGTTTGTCGAAATATCCGTAATGTCAGTCCTTGATAACCAAAACGTGTAACCAATATCAGCTAATCCTTCTATAAACACTTTGTCTTCTTCAAAATAAAAATCTATTCTTCTGTTACGAAAATCCGCGTTGTGCCTAGTCGCAGCAGTTGGTTCAGAAAGTAGCATGTTTAGATTACCAATTTCCTGAGCAAGTATATTATTGTTCGTTTTCTGATTCTTAAATATAAAATGTTTCATATTCCTCTCCTGCCTCGCTATACTCGTCCATCTTTAGAGCCTTACCATCTTTCAACTACTGCTGACGACTCTTCTCATACGCCTCCCGTAACCCCTTGATATACGCGTGATAGGTTTCCGAGATAGGGAAAGAATCTGTCTTAGAGACGTAGTCAAAACCTTGTATATCCGGATTCGAATATAACTTTTGCATAAAATCGAAGTCTCTTTGCCCTAATCTATGTAGAATGTTCGCCAAGGTTTCATCCACGAGATAGCCTATCTCCGTGTCCTTTTTATAGCGTTGTCCAAAAAAGGCTTCATACTCTACTTCTTCGATAGGGCAACTATGTCTACCCCATGCAGTATCCATATAATAAAATCGATTGTTAAACCCTTGGAACCCTAAATCCTTATAGGGATTTACATTCGGGATTGATATACTTTTTATATACAACATATTTTTTTCTGAACCTCCTAACCCCGTCCCCATGGGACCATTTTGCAACCTACAAACTCCGATTTGTTAATTTCTTAATAAATAATACCATAACACCATTTAATATCCAAATTAATTTTACTATCTACATTTTTTCAAAATTAGCCATTTAAAAATTTAATTTTTAAAAATTACTAGCTTTCTTTAGTCTACATTATGTCTACATTTTTTCAAATTTGATCTTTCAAATTTCAAAAGAAAAATTTTCCGATTCTAAAAATTTCATTTTGAAAAATGCCTTAATTTAGGTATTTTTTTATACTTTGTCGTCTTTTTCTTAAATTTAACTCGAACAAGTCTTTCTAAAGCCGCATAAATACTGAATTCTAAAAAATCAAATTATCATTTTTATTTTTATTAAGTTTATTGAATATAAAATTTACTACGATAATGTCGACAATTTTAGAGTAAATTTTTGTTTTTTTAAATCGAATGTAGACAATTTCAGAGTAAATTTTTTCTATGTAGACAAAATTAGAGTAATTTTTGATTTTTTTCGCCTCAATTTAAAATATTTTGTATACTTTCAGTATATTTTATACTGTAGTTAGTATAATATATTGTCGTTTTTTTTAGACTTCAAAAATCGGCATGTCTACATTTTTTCGATAAATAGGGCATTTTAGAAATTTTAAAGAAAAATTTCAGACTAAAAAAAGAAAATTGTAGATAAAATAAGAGTATTTTTGCGATTTTTTGTAAAAATTGCTCTACAAAAAAATTTTTCAAAAAAAACGTAGACAATTTCAGAGTAAATCAAGATAGATGTAGACAATTTTAGAGTAAATCGTCGAAAAAATCGAGACTTTTCCACAATTTGTAGATATTTTACAAGTAAATACTTCAATTTGATAAAACCACAAGATATTGATAAACTCACAATAAAAAAAGGGGGTGAAAGATCTTGGATAAATTTGCTAATATCGGAAAAATTGTTATAGTTCCAGCTCTTGGTATTCAGAAAAACTACTCTGAAACAAGAAGCGTCGAAGTTCCAACTTTAGACTTTACTAATACAAGATGTAGTAATTGTATTAATAAATCAATCATTAACGCATTTCCTAAGTCATCAACTAAATATCAGCAAGCCTGTGATAACTGTAATAGTTGTCCTTACAAGTCTTTCACTAACCAGACCGTGACTGAAACAGTATATCATAATGAGAAAAATCAATTTGGTTACAAACCAATGCTTAAAGCTAACGGAATTAAGCTTTTACTACTACTCCACTTCTATCATCCAGATAGACATGGAATTATAGAAAACCTTGATGTTTTAGATTTAGCTAAGCAGCTTAATTGTAATCCAAAAACAATATGGAATAACCTCGAACTTCTAACAAGTTATTCATATATTGATTACGTTAAGTCAGATACTAATAAGGTTACAGTAATTATCAATAATTTCGAAAACTACTATCTTCCAGCAAATAAGGGAGGTCGTGGTTTTATTGTGTTATCTAGAGAACTTCTTAACAATTTAATTGCTATTAAGTCTTTAGTTGCGCTTCGAATTTATTTACGTGAGCTCATCAATCTTGATCAGACAAACTATAACGGAATCGTAAGTATAGATTCAGTAAATATCAAGGATATCAAGCGAGGCCTACCAGACTACTGCAAGCCTTGCATTATTAAGAGCTCTCTTGAAACACCAACTGACATTTTCAAAATCAACATCGAGAAGAAGATTATCAAGTTTACAATTAATGAGAAGTTCTTAGCTAAAAAGCAGAAAGAAAACCTTACTAATGAGTATGAGAAAATGTTTACTCAATTTGTAATGGACTTCAATAGAAACATTCCTATCATAAATTCATCTGGTCAGTATGAAAAACGATTTGAGGACTTCTTTAAGGATGAAACATGTGAATCAGGATTTAAGTTATTGAAATTTAGTCCAAAAGAAATTGAAAATATTTCAAGAATTGCTGTTCATTATTCTTATGATTATGTAATTGATGTAATACAAATTATTTACAAGAGCTATTATTTAACCAATCGTCAAAACGATATAAAAGACGTTGGAGCCTTGATAAATTCAATATTACGATCTCAATTTAATAACAAAAATTTGGCTGCTTAAAACAAGTAGTCTTCTTTTTGTGTCCAGAAATTTTAAAAATTCACTTTCTCGTTTAATTTTAGCTCATTTTTCCTCTAAAAATATTAAATTATCATTTAATTTCCACATTTTTCAGTCATATTTACCCTGAATTTTAAAAAAGATTTAAAAAGTTTTATAAATAATTGAGATTTTTATTCTTTTTACTAGAAAGTTTTCGACATTTTCTTGAATGTATTCAACAGTTTTTATCAGCTTTTCAACCATAACTTTTAAGCTTTCAACCTACAAAAAAACTATTCGACTTTTAGGAAAATGTATTCAACATCCCTTAAAAGATTTCAACAATCCGCAGCAAAGAAATTTACTTGTGAAAATCGTTGAAAACCGCACCATTACTGTGATTAAAAGAATTTGATTTATCAATTAATGTTAATAATTAATGTATTGTATTTATGTTTATAAAAAGAGTATCTGGAATATATTTATTGATTTATAAATTATATAAAAAAGAATTTTTAATATCGTTTTAACGATAGAAAATGTTTATAAAGTTACAGGATCTCATTATTTAAAGCCAACAATTTATAATTTTATTGCTTAATTTATGATAAAATCTTTTTCCTTTAACATTTTTCTGAAAGTATTTAAAATTACTATATGAATTATAAAAATTTAGGAAGTAAATTTTATTTTGGAGAATTTTCTTCTCTATCAAGCTCTTTTTAATTACTGTGATTAATAATTTAAAAGGGCTTGATTTATTTCTCCAGAAAATAAAATCTACTTCCTGCTCTATTTTTCTTAAAATTTTCTTTTTTGTGTATAAATCCAAATAATTTTTAAAATTATCCACAAAAAACTATAGCTTTATTTTGTCCATATAGCGACTTTTTTATTTAAAAGGATAAATTAATTGGCTTTTAACAAAAACGTCTATATGAGCAAATTAGAGGTTATTTAAAAGGTCATCCATTCTGCTCTTTAATAATTCGATTCTGAGACGCAAATCTGCATCATTTTTGATGACAGTTTTGTTATTCTTCAAAATATCAAAATTATTTTCAAGTAAATTTAATGCCTGTTCTGTTTTTGCAATTGAAGAAATTCTTTTTAATTCTGAATCTGAAATTGCAGTGTTGCGTTGCTCTTTTTCTTTTTGAGCTTGCTTTAACTTTTCAAGGTTAGTTTCTAATCTAGCTCTTTCCTTTTCAGCCTTATCCTTAGCTCTAGTTATATACTTGAGTTCATCTTCAAGATCTTCCTTGCTCTTAGTTGGCTGTGGAACGCTAGTAATCTCATTAAGCTTGTTTTCTAGAAGGGTAAGCTTTTCATTTTTCTCTTCTAATTCTTTGGAAGCTTGCTGAAGTTTTTCTTGATATTCTTTAGCTTCTGCTTCCTTTTCTTCTGAGAGCTTCTTGATTGACTTATACTCTTCATTTTCAACCTTACCATTGTTCTTAATAAGATTTAAAATTGACATCTGAGCTTCTTCATCGAGCTTACCAAACTTATCAGCCTGGTTAAGATCAATACCGTTAGAGTTAAGTAATTCACTGAGTTCTGGAATTAACTTCTCGGCTGTAGTATATTTTCTTGCCTGTCTTTCACTGATGTTAAGTTGCTTAGCGATTTCAGCGTTAATATTGCTGATTTCACCCTTTAATTTCTTTGCTTCGTAAAGCTCTTTTAGACGGCTAACTTCCCATCTTTTTACTTCCATTGATGCTTCTCTTACATCATGGTTAGCAGATATAAGCATGATTTCTTCATCAAGTTCGCTTGTTGTCTGCTTTTCAACCTTACAAGGAATACCTGATGGGAAAAGGTTGTTATATTCTTTATCTGTCATTGATGAAATAGCATTAAAACGTCTTTCACCAGATACTAATCTATATGTGTTTGTATCTACGTCGTATAATACTGATAGATTGTGTCTTAGACCATTTACTAAGATACTTTCTTTTAATGCTTCAATACCATCCTGACTGTACATTTCATTCTTAGGGTTTGCCTTAATCTGCTCCTTTGGAATGAACTTAAAGTTATATTGAGTTCTTGCTTGAAGATCCTTCATCTTCTCTCCAGCGTTGCCTAAATTACCTGATTTGGTTGTTCCTGCGCTAAAATTTTTTTTAGCCATAATTACTTTTCTCCTTTCAAGTATTTTGCAAGTTCTCTATAGTGCTTGTTATCCATTAATCCTAGATAATTTACAAGCTCTATATAATCCTGCGCTGCGCCACATCTCTTATCGTATGTTAAAAGTGGTTCAAATGTTGTATTTGACTCATTTACAGCAATACTATTTCTGATGTATGGCGGAAGGAATTTATCTCCGAACATATTTTCATAAGACTCAAACATCTGCTTAAAAAGTGTTGTTCTTCCAGCTACTCTTGTCATGAAAATACCTGCAAATTCAATATTTAAATTGTACTTTTCGTTTAATTCATCAACTGAATCTATAAGTGACATTAATCCATCATATGAGAAATTATCTACACAGATTGGAGTAATAATCTTATCACTTGCACACATTGCGCATGTTGTTAAATATGATTTAAATGGTGAATTATCGATGATGATATAATCGTATTTCTCTTTAAGAAGTGCTAAATTATGACGTAAATATAATTCAACGTTAGTTTCTTTCATCTTGTCATAAATTACATATATTAGATTGTTTAATTCTCTTGATGCGGATAATATAGAAATGTTCTCGTATTCTGTTTCTGTAACATAATATTCGAGTTCTTCAAGATTATCCATCTTACTACAAAACAGCTGTTCATAGTTCTCATCTTCTATTCCCTCTGATAAACCAAACATTTTAGTTGTGTTCATCTGTGGATCTAGATCAATTAGAAGAGTCTTATAACCAGAAATTGCTAAAATCTGAGCAATTGTGATAGACGAAGTTGACTTACCAACACCGCCTTTTTCATTAATTAAGCTGATAACTTCAGACATAGTTGACCTCCCTTATTTCATCTAATATTCATTATACATCATATATTTTTTCATTCAAGGAGATTTCATCAAAAAGTACAATAATTTTGAACTGAGTTCAAGATTTTACCATCTGTTTTTGAAAAACAATGGGATTTTATAGAATTTATAGCTTATTTCTAATGCTTTCTCATCATTTTTTACTAATTATTATGAAAATATATCTAGATAGCTGCTAAAAAATGAACTGAGTTCAAACTATATTACAAACTATATTAGATGCTTTAATTTTCAACATTTATCTTCAAATCATCCTCAAGTATTGTATCAAAGGAATATTTTGAACTGAGTTCACAATGCTTATATCCTACTCTTCCAGTTAATCCCTGGAAGGCGAATGTTTTATGTTATCTAATAAGTTGAACTCAGTTCATTTTCTTTGTTAATTTTATAAGATATTGTGATTGAATTTTGAATTCTAACTGAATTAAATTTTGAACTGAGTTCAAAAATAATCCAAGTTATTTAGATTTATGTAGACTGGATTATGAACCAATTAATGATTAGCATTCATTAAAATTTTTCTTTAAAGATTACTGATTTAAAATTGAACTCAGTTCACAATTATAATCCATAACCAACATAAAACTACAAATTTACAAATTACTAATTTACTTAAACTATATCATACCTTATTCAGCACTTTACAATAACAGATCTGAAAATTATATATCTCCAATTTTGAACTGAGTTCACTTCTCATTAAAGAAATATGAAAATATAGCAATTATGCAATACCAAACACATATAAACATACGTTCTTTGTTTCACGTGGAACAAGAACTCAAGGAATTAGAACTATTTGTGATTTTATTAAATCTTTAGGTGATTTTACATTTTAATCATGATAAAATAATTAATTGTATGACGACGTAAGTAAAAGGCTTTAAATCTTATATTACAATGATATTAGCAGTTAGTTTTTATTAGAATTATGAGCATTTCCTTACAAATCACACGAAACTAAGAATAAGAGGTAGATTTAATGACATTTGAACGTTCTTATAGAATCGGTGTAGAGGATATTGGCTATGAAAATTTAGCCACAAACAAAACAATTTTAGAGATTATGGAAGATATTGCGTCAGTTCACTCAGCTTCTGTGGGCTTTGGCGTTAAGGAAATACAGGATAATAACGCTGCTTGGGCACTACTTGATTGGAAAGTAAAGGTTATTAGAAGACCAGATTATGACGAAGAAATCAAGGCAGTTACTTGGTCTAGAAAGGCTGACAGACTTTTAGCTTACAGAGATTTCAAATTATTCGATAAAGATGAGAATTTAATTGCAATTGGCAGTTCTAGATGGATTTACATGAATCTTGAGAAGCGTAGACCAATGAAGATTACTGCAGATATCATGGATAGATATGAGTCAGAGGATGTTTCTGTTTTTGATGAAGAAATTGCCAAGATCGATATCTCAGCTCTTGAAAATAAGCAGGAAATTGCTAGCTTAAACTATAAGCTTAGACGTAGAGACATGGATTATAACGGTCATATGCATAATATCAGCTATATTGATATTGCAAATGAAGTTCTTCCGGAAGAATTATATTTTAATAAGCATTTTTCTGATATTAGAGTTGAATACAAGAAGGAAATCCTAAAGGATGACGATGTTGTGGTAAAGTATTTCCAGGATAATGACAGAGTTTTGGTAACTTTTGAGACAGAGAATAAGCTTAATGCAGTTATAGAATATAAAAATTAAAGAAGATTGAAAGAAATAGGCCCTTATGGTATACTCAAATTAACAAAGATAGGTTAATTTAGCATACTTAAGGGCCTTTTTTAATGCTTTTGAAAATGTATTTCTAACGGCCAAGAGTTTACTACCAATAGCCTAAAAGGAGGGATTTTTATGACACTAATTAATAAAGAGAAGTTTTTAAACGGTGTGGGAAAGGCTGTAGATGCTACTAATAATGCAGCTGATAAGGCTGAAGCTTACATCAAAGAGCACGAAATTGACAAGAAAACAAAGAAAGTAGCATCAGAAGCTGGAAAAACAGCAAAAAAGATTGGTAAAAAAGTAGGATCAAAGATTGCAGATTTTATCGAATAATGTTTTACGTGAAATATTGAAAAACTAATTATAAAAAGAGCTAAGGAATTTAGTTAAAACAATTTTACTGATAAATTAAGTAAAATATATGTCTAATACTCAGAAAGCTAGATTTCATGCGCCTTTGTTGATCTTGAAACTGTATGACTTTGTATGAATTATGTGAAAAGGTTTTCACATTTTTAAAGTTTTAATGCGCTAAAGCCGCATAAATACTGAATCAATAAATTGTGTAAAATCTAGTTCAAGACAAAAAATCAGTAAAATTTTTCAAAATAAGACAAAAAATCAGTAGTATAATATAAAATCGGTGATATAATAATACTTGTTCGTGAGACAGAAACGAACATTGAAAAAGCACAGAGACATGAAGGTTAATCTCCATATTCCTTCGTGTTTGACTATATTTCTATCCCCTCTACTCATCCCCGGTCCCCCAGGCCGGGGACATTTTTTATATAAAACTATAATTCTATAGTAAATTCCAAAGTATGTTTTTTAAAACAATTAATAACAAAAGCAAGGAAGAGTTAATATTTAGATAGTCACAGAATTAAATAATAATCTATACTAATATATTGACTATACTGTTTATATAACTTATAAATATATTATATAAGGAGAATGAGTTAAGTAATCAGAATTGTTGATAATTGTGATTTAATGTGTTTAAATGTACTCAAAGGAGTAAACTACTATGAACACATCAAATATCACAAATTATAAACCAAAAGATTTTGCTGAACTATTAGGTGTATCTGTTAAGACATTGCAACGCTGGGATAGGGAAGGAATATTAAAAGCAAACCGAACTCCAACCGATAGGCGTTATTATACTTATGAACAATATCTTCAGTTCAAGGGCATAAATACAGAAAATGATAATCGTCAGACTGTTATTTACGCCAGAGTTTCTACAAGAAACCAAAAAGATGATTTGCAAAATCAAGTGTCTTTTTTAAGACAGTTTTGTAATGCCAAAGGGATTATCGTAGATCAATATATTGAGGATTATGGTAGCGGTCTAAATTACAACCGTAAGAAATGGAATGAACTATTAGATGAAGTAATGGAACAAAAAATCAAAACTATCATAGTTACACATAAAGATAGATTTATCAGATTGGGCTATGATTGGTTTGAAAAATTCTGTAAGAAGTTCAATACAACCATAGTGGTAGTAAATAATGAAGAGCTATCACCACAGGAAGAACTTGTACAGGATATTGTTTCAATCCTTCATGAGTTTTCTTGTAGGCTGTACGGACTTCGTAAGTATAAAAAACAAATAGAAAGGGATGAGGAAATTGCTAAAGAGCTTCAAGACAGAAATCAATCCGTCAAAGCAGCAAATAGCCAAAATCAATAAAACTATCGGAACTTGTAGATATATTTACAATTTCTATCTCGCTCATAATAAAGAACTTTACGACAAAGGTGAGAAGTTTATGAGTGGTAAGAGTTTTAGTGTCTGGCTAAATAATGAATATCTTCCAAATAATCCTGATAAATTATGGATTAAGGAAGTAAGTTCAAAATCAGTAAAGAAGTCTATTGAAGATGGGTGTACTGCTTTTACAAAATTCTTCAAACATCAAAGCGGATATCCTAATTTCAAGAAAAAGGATAAGTCCGATGTAAAGATGTACTTTGTAAAGAATAATCCAAAAGACTGTGCCTGCGAAAGACATAGGATTAACATTCCTACTCTTGGTTGGGTGAAACTAAAAGAAAAAGGTTATATACCTACAACTAAAGATGGATGGAAAATTAAAAGTGGTACAGTTTCTAAAAAAGCGGGTAGATACTATGTTTCAGTTCTTGTAGAAGTCCCTGACAACAAGATTGCCAATAATTCTAACGAGGGAATTGGTATAGATTTAGGATTAAAGGATTTTGCAATCGTTTCTAATGGTCACACTTACAAGAATATTAACAAGTCAGTAAAACTTAAGAAACTTGAAAAACAATTACGTAGAGAGCAAAGGTGTCTCTCACGTAAGTTTGAAAATTTAAAGAAAGGAAAAACCACTCAAAGAGCAAATATACAAAAACAAAAGCTTAAAGTGCAAAAACTTCATCATAGGATAGACAATATTCGAACAGATTACATTAACAAAACAATAGCAGAGATAGTGAAATCCAAACCGTCTTATATAACTATTGAAGATTTAAATGTATCAGGAATGATGAAGAACAAGCATCTTTCAAAAGCTGTCGCATCGCAGAAGTTTCATGAATTTAGAACTAAACTTAAAGTAAAATGTGATGATAATGGCATTGAATTAAGAGTTGTAGATAGATTTTATCCATCATCAAAACTATGTCACTGCTGTGGTTCTATTAAAAAAGATTTAAAACTTTCAGATAGAATCTACAAGTGTGAATGTGGCTATATTGAAGATAGAGATGTTAACGCAAGTCTTAATTTAAGAGATGCTGCGACTTACAAAGTTGCATAATCAAGCAATTGTAAGTATGTACCGAAGGCTATTTTCGGGAATTAACGACTGTGGAGTGTACAAGAACTTGTGAGTAGTGTGTTACTTGTAACCACAAAAGCATACACGTTGAAACAGTAAGTAATGTTCGTGAGAACTTACAACATCTCGATGTGAGTATATTTAATCACATTTTGAGTGGCAGGTATATGCGATGTACGAAAAACTTTTTACAGAGCATAATATCGGCCCCGTGACAGCAAAAAATAGAATAGTTTTTGAGCCAATGGGCAATTATTATGCAGAGCTTGACGGTAGCGTGTCGAAGCGTGACATAGCTTTTTATGCTGAGAGAGCAAAGGGCGGATGCGGTATCGTAATGACAGAAGTAGCTTCTGTTAACAGTAAGACTGGACGTGGTAATCTTCGTAACATTTGTACAGACGACGATAAATTCATACCCGGCTACAAGGAAATGGCAGATGAGGTTCACAAATACGGATCGCTGCTTTTCGTTGAATTGTACCACCCGGGATGTCAGGGAATTGCTCCAATTAACGGCGGTTCCATGGCTTCACCAAGTGGTCAGGAAAGCAATTTGATTCATATGCCCACCCACGAAATGACAGTGGAGGAGATTAAGGCCACAGTTAAGGACTTTGTGGACGGTGCTGTGAGAATGAAGAAAGCAGACGTTGACGGTGTTGTTCTTCATGCAGCACACGGTTATTTATTGTGTGAATTTATCTCGACCTATACAAATCACCGTACAGACGAGTACGGCGGCAGCATTGAAAACAGAGTGCGCATCATTAAGGAAATTATTGAGGGCATCAGAAAGGAATGCGGCGACTATCCGATAATTATTAGATTTTCAGCAGACGAATATATGCGTGAAATCGGCATAGAAGGCGGCATGGTTTTAGAGGACGCTGTGGAAATGGCAAAGCTTTTCGAGCAGTACGGCGTGGATGCCATCGACGTTTCTTCCGGAAATTATGAGACTATGAATTGGGCTTGGGAGCCAACCGGATTTGATGAGGGTTGGAAGATGAAAAATGCGGAAACCATCGCAAAGGCAGTATCTGTCCCTGTTATTGGCTGTTCCGTTATTAGAACTCCTGAGGGCGCTATGGAATTTTTAGATCGTGGCGTGCAGTTTGTAGGTTCTGCAAGACAGTTCTTCGCAGACCCGGATTGGGGCAACAAGGTTAAGGAAGGTCGTGTTTGTGAGATAAGAAAATGTATCTCTTGCCTTAACTGTATGGAAAGCCTCATGGTGGCAAATGAAGACAACGGAATCAGAGCACAGTGTACAGTAAATATCGAGGGTGGCGATGAAATCACCTACCTTCCACTAAAGGAAGATGGCGCTGGAAGAAAGGTTCTTATCTTAGGCGCTGGTCCGGCAGGTCTTGAAGCGGCAGTAGTTGCGGCACGAAGAGGATTTGTACCGGTTATTGTTGAAAAGGATTCCTGCATTGGTGGTCAGCTAAATCTAGCAAACAAGCCACCTAAGAAGGAAAAAATCACATGGCTTATTGACTATTATCAGGCAATGCTTGATAAGTACAATATTAAGGTCTGTCTAAATACTGAGGCTACATTTGACTTAATAAAATCTGAGAACCCCTACAAGGTAATTAACGCTATTGGCTCTTCGCCTGTGCTACCAGGAGCAATTAAAGGCCTAGATCAGCCATTTATCATTACACCTCTAGAGGTATTATCAGGAAAATGTAAACTCAGTGGCAAAAATATTTGCGTCGTAGGTTCTGGTATGACAGGAATTGAAACAGCGGAATTCCTACAGGAGCAGGGAAACAGTATCGAGCTTTACGAAATGGCAGATGACATTGGCCCTGGACTCTTCTTCCAGAATTTAATTGACGTAATGGGTAGATTAGCACCAGGAGGCTGTAAGTTCTTCCCTAAGCATCAACTTTTATCTGTATCAGAGCATGAAGCTAAGTTTAAAAAGACTGACACTGGCGAAGAGGTTACAGCTAAGTTTGATAATATAGTAATTTCTCTTGGAACTAAATCAAATGATTTAGACGAGGAAATTAAGAAGAATTGCCCAGAGGTGATTTCTGTTGGCGATGCTTCTAAATCAGGTAGAATTAGAGCGGCCCTAGAGGATGGATATAAGGCGGCAATTAGTTTATAGGTTAGCAATAAGCTTATAAGCTAATATTTGTGGGATAAATAAAATATTAATGGGACAAACTTTGAGATGAAGCTTCAAAGTTTGTCCCATTTTTTATTGATAAAAAATTTTGTTTAATTAAATTAAACCAAAAACAATTTGACAAAACCTATCCTCTTATGTTAGATTATTGTCCTGTTAGCATATGCTAACTAAAGATAGGAGGAAAAAACTTAATGAGAGGTAAAATTTTCGCATTATTAATGACTTTAACTATTTTAGCTACAGCAGTTATGGGATGTGGCACTAGTTCAAAGAGTCAAGAACAAAAGAGTGGAACATCTGTAGAGGCATCTGCAGAATTTCCGATTACAATAGAGCATGCTTTTGGTGAGACAACTATTACAAGTCAGCCTGAAAGAGTTGTAACACTTTCTTGGGCTAATCAGGATGCTATATTAGCTTTAGGCGTAGTTCCAGTTGGAGTATCTGCAGCAAACTTTGGTATGATGTCAGAGAATAATCTTCACCTTTGGACAGAAGAAGCTTTTAACAATTTAGGAGAGACAAATCCTAACGTATTTAACGATGAAACAGGTTGGGATTATGAAGCAATTGCTGCAGCACAGCCAGATATTATCGTTGCTTCTTATTCAGGTATGACTGAAGAAGAATATAATTTACTTTCTGAAATTGCTCCTGTAATTCCATACCTTGAGACAGCTTGGAAGACTAACTGGAGAGAACAGACAATTACTAATGCTACAGCAATTGGTAAGAAAGAAGAAGGTGAGGCATTAGTTGAAGAAACAGATGCACTCATTTCAGATAAGTTAGCTAACTACCCAGAATTAGAGGGAAAGTCAGCAGCATTCTTCTGGATCTCACAGGATGACATGAGTACATTTTACGCATACTTACCAGCTGACCCACGTGCTTCATACCTAAACGATTTAGGATTTACAACACCAGAAAGCATTCTTTCTTTAGCTTCAAGTACAGAGGATTTCTCAGTTACAATTTCTAGAGAAAATGCAGAACTTTTAAACGATGTAGACATTATGGTTGTTTATGGTGATGAGGGCTTACTTGAAGCATTAAAGGCAGATCCTTTAATGAGTCAGATTCCAGCAGTAAAGAATGACGCAGTTGTATTACTTGATTCAACATCAACACTTGCAGCTGCAACAACACCATCAATCCTTTCAATCCCATATTCGATTGATGAGTATTTATCAGCATTAAGTGAGGCAGCAAAGAATATCGATGAAGAATAAGAAAATTGCATTTGTATTTTTTCTTGGAATATTTATTTTAATGATAGCTGCTTTTGTATCTATAAGCTACGGAGCAAAATCCGTAGCTTTTTTAGATGTAGCAAAGGCAGTGTTTGGCGGTAAAAGCACAGATTACAATATAAATGTTGTAAAGGCTAGAATTCCAAGAACAATTTTTGGAATAATTGCAGGAGCGTCCCTTAGTATTTCTGGGGTGCTAATGCAGTCCATTACTAAAAACCCAATAGCAGATCCAAGTATTTTAGGGGTAAATTCCGGAGCCTCTTTATTTATAGTGGTTGGAATTACATTTTTTAATATCCAATCAAAAATGTCATATATAGCTTTCGCCTTTTTAGGTGCCATGTTTGCAGCACTTTTAGTTTATAGACTTGCATCTTTTGGATTTGGTGGAGCAACACCTATTAAACTAGCGCTTTCAGGTTCAGCTATTAGCATTGCATTATCATCTATCATAAGTATGATTGTAATGCCTAACAGTAACGTCATGACAACTTATAGATTCTGGCAAATTGGAAGTATCGGTGGCACAAATTATGAGGATATTAAACTTATTTTGCCTATTACGATTTTGGCGATTATTGTTAGCCTTTGTATGTCAAATAGTTTAAATACCCTTTCTTTATCTGAGGAAACAGCTATTGCTCTTGGCTTAAATGTAAATCGAACTAAGATCATTGCAGCAATCTGCGGTGTTTTACTTTGTGCTACAACAACAGCCCTTGCGGGGCCAATTAGTTTCATTGGTCTTATGGTGCCGCATTTTGTAAGAATGCTAATAGGTTCTAATCACGCTCCACTTATAGCAATTAGCGGCGTATATGGTAGCTCAATTCTACTTTTCTCAGATGTTTTAGGTAGAATTTTAGGACGTCCCGCAGAACTTGAATCAGGAATAATGACAGCTCTAATTGGAGCACCAGTTTTCATTTTCTTGGTCAGAAAGGCAAAGGTTTCTAATCTATGAGAAAGAGTAAGAGAATCTACGTTATTAAATTATGTATATTAGCAGGTCTTGTTTTAGCTTTGGCCTTAATTAGCTTGTGTTTTGGAACGGTAAATTACAGTCTAGACCAGGTTTTTAAGGTTTTATTGAAAATGAGTAACACCGGGGCCTTCATCATTACCCGCTTAAGACTTCCTAGAGTTTATGCTGCAATTCTATGTGGTTTGGCATTTGGAATTGCTGGTAATATTTTTCAGACTTTACTTAACAATCCTCTTGCAAGTCCAGATATTATCGGGGTTTCATCAGGATCAACAGTTGCAGCGGTGTACTGTATTTTATTTTTAAGATTAAATAGAAATCTAGTATCCTTTATTTCTGTAATTGCAGGAATTGTGGTAGCTTTGGTGATCTATAAAATTTCATACAGAGACAAATTTTCAACAAATCGATTAATCCTTGTAGGAATCGGCTTTCAGGCCTTCTTTAGTGCTTTGACAAATTGGATGATTATGAAGGCGGCGGAATATGATGTACCAACGGCCATGAGATGGTTAAATGGTAATTTAAACGGCATAGTTACTGAATCTTTGCCAATGCTTTTTATAGTTGTTATAGTTTGTGGTTTAACAGTTATTGGCTTTAGACATAGCCTTCAATCTATAGCATTAGGTGAGCAAATCGCAGTTATTCATGGTGTTAGGGTAAATCGTGTTAGAGCACTTTTAATTATATGTGCGGTTATGCTAATTGCCTTTGCAACAGCAATTGCAGGCCCTATTGCTTCGATTGCATTTTTGTCGGGTCCTATTGCAGCAAGAATTTGCGGAAGAAATCAATCCAATATATTATCGTCAGGTTTAGTTGGGGCAATTCTTGTTCTAGCTGGTGATTTTGTAGGTGAAAACCTATTGGCAACAAGATATCCAGTTGGCGTAGTTACAGGAATTTTAGGGGCTCCATACTTGATTTATCTCTTAATTTATCAGCACAGGAAAGGAAAGGCATAATGAAGAAACACACACTTTTAGCTAACAATATTTGTGTAGGTTATGGCAATGAAAATATATTAAAGTCGGTAAATTTGCACATTCCTGAGAATAAAATCAGTGTTATTCTGGGTTCAAATGGTAGTGGTAAATCTACCCTTTTAAAAACATTTGCAAGATTATTATTACCAGCCAAAGGCGAAATTTTACTTGATGATAAGTCTTTGCTTTGCATAAAATCTAAGGAAATCGCTAAAACTATCGGCTTACTTCCACAGACTTTAATTGCTCCAGAGGGCATAAAGGTGGAAGAATTAGTATCAAGAGGCCGTTTTCCTTATAGAAATTTCATGTCGCCTTTAAAGTGCGAAGATTACAGAGCCATAGAAGAGGCAATGGAAGCAATGAAAATCAAGGATTTGGCGGAGAGAAGTATTGATGAATTATCTGGTGGCCAGCGTCAGAGAGTATTTATAGCTATGGCATTAGCACAGGAAACTGATATTTTATTTTTAGATGAACCAACCACATACCTTGATATTGCTTATCAGATAGAGATTTTAGATCTTTTAAAGGAGCTTAACATGACTAAGAAAATCACAATAGTCATGGTTTTACACGATATTAATCTCTCTTCAAAATACGCAGATTATATCTTTGCAATGAAAAATGGAAAGCTTCTTACAGAAGGCACACCAACTAAGATTGTGGTGCCAGAGACCATTAAGGAAATCTATGGAATCGATAGTGTTGTTATTCAGGATCCGATTTCTGCAAGTCCTATCGTAGTTCCAATAAGTTCGCATGATTATAACTTTGAGAAATAATATGTGAAATATAATATCAAAACGAAGAGGTTAAATGATGATTTAACCTCTTCGTTTTATTACTATTAATGTTTATTTGAACGCAGTGTAAGCAATCCCACGCTTCAAAAGCGTAAGCTTTAAGCGGGGGTATAAAGCTTACTAGTGTCAGAAGGGGTTAAAGCCCCTTCTGACAGGTGGCACAAAGTGCCACTGCGTTCATGAGGAAGTAGCGAAGCGGATTCCGA
>NZ_JAEEVD010000091.1:0-4312 GCF_016290755.1 Lachnospira sp. | reverse complement strand
GTATTAATAATTGCGAGAAGTTAGCTTACGAATATTCCAATCAGGAAATTGATCAGGAACATTTACTTTACTGCTTAATGACAGTAGAGGATAGCCTTATTAGTAACCTGATTGAGAAGATGGGAATAGATAAGGCTGGATTTTTATCGGCCATTGAAGATTTACTTAAAGGAAAGACTAAGGTATCAGGAAATGTTCAGTTATACATGAGTGGTGACCTTAATAAAGCACTTATAAATGCAGAAGATGAAGCCAAGAAGATGGGGGATTCTTATGTATCTGTAGAGCATATATTTTTATCATTAATTAAACATGCTAATAAGGGATTAAAGGCGCTTTTTAAGACATATGGAATTACTAGAGATTCTTTCCTTTCAGTTCTTGCAAGCGTTCGTGGCAATCAAAGCGTTACAACAGATAATCCAGAGGCAACTTACGATACACTTTCTAAGTATGCAAGGGATTTAGTTCAGGCAGCAGCTGATGGAAAGCTTGATCCAGTTATTGGTAGAGATAATGAAATACGAAATGTAATTAGAATTCTTAGTCGAAAAACTAAGAATAATCCAGTTCTTATTGGTGAGCCTGGTGTAGGTAAGACAGCGGTTGTTGAAGGACTTGCTCAGCGAATTGTGGCAGGAGATGTGCCAGAGGCTCTAAAGAATAAGAAAATATTTGCTCTTGATATGGGAGCACTTGTTGCAGGTGCTAAGTATAGAGGTGAATTTGAAGAGAGATTAAAGGCTGTACTTGATGAGGTTAAGAACTCAGACGGTGAGATAGTTCTCTTCATTGATGAGATTCACACAATTGTTGGCGCTGGTAAGACTGAGGGTTCAATGGATGCAGGTAATATGTTAAAGCCAATGCTTGCTAGAGGCGAGTTGCATTGCATTGGTGCTACAACACTTGATGAACACAGAGAATACATTGAAAAAGATCCAGCTCTAGAGCGTAGATTCCAACCTGTAATGGTTGATGAACCAACAGTAGAAGATACAATTTCAATACTACGTGGACTTAAGGACAGATATGAAGTATTCCACGGAGTTAAGATTACAGATGGTGCTCTAGTATCTGCTGCAGTGCTTTCTAATAGATATATCAGCGAAAGATTTTTACCAGATAAGGCAATTGACCTTGTGGATGAGGCCTGCGCTATGATAAAGACTGAGCTTGATTCAATGCCAGCAGAACTTGATGAACTTAAGCGTAAGGTTATGCAGCTTGAAATTGAGGAGGCTGCGCTTAAGAAGGAAACAGATAGACTAAGTATGGATAGATTAGCTAGTCTTCAGAGTGAGCTTGCAAGTCTTCGTGATGAATTTAATGCTAAGAAGGCTAAATGGGATGCAGAAAAGGTATCTGTAGATTCCGTTAGTAAGATCAAAGAAGAGTTAGAAGAGGTTAATAAGGAATTACAGGCAGCACAGCGTGATTATGACTTAGAGAGAGCTGCTAAATTACAATATGGTAAATTACCAGAGGTTAAGGCTAGACTTGAAGAAGCCGAAAGGAAGCTATCTGAGAGAGACTTAAGCCTTGTACACGAGTCAGTAACTGAGGAAGAAATTGCTAAGATTATTTCTCGTTGGACAGGAATTCCAGTAGCTAAGTTATCTGAAACAGAAAGAAATAAGACTCTTAATCTTGATAGAGAACTTCATAAGAGAGTTATTGGTCAGGATGAAGGTGTAACTAAGGTAACAGAGGCTATTATTAGATCTAAGGCAGGAATTAAGGATCCATCAAAGCCTATTGGTTCTTTCCTTTTCCTAGGACCTACAGGTGTTGGTAAGACAGAACTTGCTAAAGCTCTAGCAGAAAGTCTTTTTGATGATGAGAGTAATATTGTAAGACTTGATATGTCTGAGTATATGGAGAAGTATTCAGTGTCTAGACTTATTGGTGCGCCTCCAGGATATGTTGGATATGAAGAGGGTGGCCAGCTAACAGAGGCAGTAAGAAGAAAGCCTTATTCAGTTGTTTTATTTGATGAAGTTGAGAAGGCACATCCAGATGTATTTAACGTTCTTTTACAGGTGCTTGATGATGGCCGTGTAACAGATTCTCTTGGTAGAACAGTAGATTTTAAGAACACAATTATTATTATGACAAGTAATATAGGTTCAGAATATCTACTTGAGGGAATTGATGAAAATGGACAGATAAAGGATGAGGCAAGACAGCTTGCAACAAATGATCTTCATGCACACTTTAGACCTGAGTTTATTAATAGACTTGATGAAATCATTATGTTTAAGCCTTTAACTAAGGATAACATTTCAGGTATTGTTAATCTCTTAATTAATGACCTTAATAAGCGACTTGTAGATAAGGAGCTAAAGATAGAATTAAGTGATGATGCTAAGGACTTTATTGTAGAAAATGGATATGATCCTGCGTTTGGTGCAAGACCATTAAAGAGATATGTTCAAAAGACAGTAGAGACTTTAGTTGCTAAGTTAATTCTTGCAGGAGACTTAAACACAGGAGATACTATTGTTATTGAATGTGATGGAAGTGGCCTTGTAGCCAAAAGAAAAATTTAGTGCTTATTTCCTAGATAAATAGCACTCAATAGGAAAATTTTTAATCCGATAATATATTAAAGGAAATGTTTTGTGTACGGAATCTTTTAATTCCCTGTACTTAAACCAGGTGGGGTTAGAGGTTGTATCGAAACATTTTAGGGCATTGCCTAGAAAAGCTGAGGCAGACCATGAGTTTGGTAAGTAATTACCTGTACAAAATGGTTGACCTCAGCTTTTTGTATTAATAAGATTATTAGTCTTTAGATTAGATTTATACGAATTGGTTTGACTTAATGTCATATTCGTAGTCAATAAGCATAAGCTTATATTTTAAATCTGATTCTTTAATATCAAAGGCCTTGCAGAAATCATCAAGGCTTTTATAATTATCTCTTAATTGTGTATTTACATAACTAAGTAACATTACTGGATCCTTTGGCATCTCTAACATATTCACCACCTTTTTAATTCTTATTTACTTATATCAAAAATATCGGACTTTGGCAAATTTTTACATAGGAAAAAACTTATGAAAAATAGTAGTCTCATTTTTTCTAAAATAGATGTATATTGTTGCTGAAAGATATTGAATTTAAGCATATTTTTTGTTAAACTAATGAAAGATAATTATTTGACAATTAAATAACTATATTGAACGCAGTGCCACTGCGTTCATGAGGAAGTAGTGAAGCGGATTCCGAATGTCCGCTTTACACGAACCCAGAGGAGACTATAAAGATTGGGGAATAGTTGAATTTAGGGGATTTCTTTAATGACTTTTTACGATGGAGGTAAAAAATGAAGAAATGGGTTTATTTATTCACTGAAGGTAGAGCCGACATGAGAAACCTTCTTGGTGGTAAGGGCGCTAATTTAGCTGAAATGACCAATATTGGTCTTCCAGTACCACAGGGCTTTACAATTACAACAGAAGCCTGCACTCAGTATTATGAGGATGGAAGAGAAATCAATGATGAGATTAAGGGCCAGATTGAAGAGTATATCTTAAAGATGGAAGAGATAACTGGCAAGAAATTTGGAGATAAGGAAAATCCGCTTCTTGTTTCTGTTCGTTCTGGTGCTAGAGCTTCAATGCCAGGTATGATGGATACAATACTTAATCTTGGACTTAACGAGGAGGTAGTCGAGGTAATTGCTCGTAAGTCTAACAATCCAAGATGGGCTTGGGACTGTTATAGAAGATTTATTCAAATGTATTCAGATGTTGTAATGGAAGTTGGTAAGAAATATTTTGAAGAGCTTATTGACAAGATGAAGGAAAAGAGAGGGGTTAAGCAGGATGTTGATTTAACTGCCGATGACTTAAAGGAACTTGCCGAAAGCTTTAAGAAAGAATACAAGGATAAGATAGGTTCTGATTTCCCAGATGATCCAAAAGAACAGCTTTTTGGCGCAATTAAGGCTGTGTTTAGATCTTGGGATAATCCTAGAGCAAATGTATATAGAAGGGACAATGATATTCCTTACTCATGGGGTACTGCTGTAAATGTGCAATCCATGGCATTTGGTAATATGGGTGATGACTGTGGTACAGGTGTTGCATTTACAAGAGATCCAGCAACAGGAGCTAAGGGTTTGTTTGGTGAGTTTTTAACTAATGCACAGGGTGAGGATGTTGTTGCCGGTGTTCGTACACCAATGCATATTAGTGAGATGGAAGAAAAATTCCCAGAGGCCTTTAAGCAGTTTAAGGAAGTGTGCGAAATCCTTGAAAATCACTACAAGGATATGCAGGATATGGAATTTACAGTAGAGGC